>NZ_JBHTWX010000102.1:0-33576 GCF_042792155.1 Kitasatospora sp. NPDC056651
CGGCGCCCCGCGCCTGACCCTCCCCCCCCCCCCCCCCCACCGGGCCGGGGCCGGCCCCGGGCCCCCCCGGGGGCCGGACACGGCCGTTTCAGCAGCGGGCAAGCCGACAAACCGGCGGGCCGTCAACGGCTGTGGTTCACATGCGCTCGGCCTTGGGGGTGCGGGTCATCAGCAGGCGGACGGCCTGGTCGGTGGTCACCTGCCCGTCGAGGACGGACACCACGAGTTCGGTGATCGGCATCTCGACGTCGTGGCGTCGGGCGAGGCCGAGGACCGAGCGGGCCGACTCGGCGCCTTCGGCGGTCCGGCCGGTGGCGGCGGAAGGTCTTTCGCCTTCGGCCGGTGATCACCCGGTGGCCGGTGCGGCGTTCCCCTGCCGGCGTCCGGTGGTTCTGGTCACGATCTCTGACGGCAGATGTTCCGGCCGGGCTGCGACCGACCGCCTCCCGAACCGATATCGAGGTGCTGCCCGTTCTCGTGAACAGAGCCAATCCGGAATCTTGATTGTCATATAGCGCCAAGGGGGTAGGTTGACTGTGCCACAAACTGTCGAGACCGTTGATCAGGTTGCGCTTCCGGTGTCTGTTGCGATCCACACCTCGGACCCGATCTCGCAGGTCGGGGTGACGACCCAGCTCCGCGAGTTCCCGGAGCTGTTGCGCCTCGCCGAAGCCCAGCAGGAGAGCGGGCAGGTCGCTCTGCTGCTTGCCGACGCCGTTGACACGGCGCTGCCCCTGCGGGTGCGCCGGCTGACCCGTGCCGGGAACTGCCGGGTGGTGCTGATCATGGATCAGGTCCGGGACACCGAACTGATGGAGTTGGTCACCTGCGGGGTCAGCGCGATCCTGTGGCGCCGAGAGGCCACCGGGAGTCGGCTGGTGCGGGCGATCCTCGCCGCCGGCCGGGGCGATGGCCACCTTCCCGCAGATCTGCTGGGCCGGCTGCTCACCCAGGTGGGGCAGTTGCAGAGCACCCGGGAGGGGCATGCGGGAGCGGCCCCGACGGCGGGAATGGCAGCGCGGGAGGTCGACGTCGTGCGCCTGCTGGCCGAGGGCAAGGACACCCAGGAGATCGCGGTCAAGCTCGCCTACTCCGAACGCACCGTCAAGAATGTCCTGCACAACCTGCTGAGCCGTCTCGACCTGCGCAACCGGGCCCATGCGGTGGCCTACGCCATGCGCGAGGGCTACATCTAGAACCGGGGTCCGGCGCCCGGCGGGCCGCGTCGCCCGCCGGGCCGCGTGGCCCGCTACCGCGCCTCCCAGGTCCGGCGCAGCTCATCGAGGTACGGCAGAGCGCCCAGTACGGCGTCGGTGTCTCCCACGAAGTCGATCAGGCAGGCGATCTCGTCGACGCCGATCTCGTCGAACCGGCGCACAACCGCCACTGCGTCGTCCACCGTGCCGAACAGGCCGCTGGTCTCGAAGTAGCGGTTGAAGGCCTGTTCCACCATGAAGTCGACGTCCTCGGGGTCGAGCCCGTCGTCGCCGTCGGCGGCGGCCCCGCCCGCCCGGCTGGACAGGCCGACCGAGCTGCGCAGATAGTCGCTGAACGGCCGGTGGACGATGCCGCGCACCGCGCCGCGGTCGGCGCCCAGGAAGGTGTGCAGCATCAGCACGACGTTGCCCTCGCCGGCCTGCTCGTGCTCCCCGCGGGCCTCGGCGAAGCAGCGGCGGTACTCCGCGATGCTCGCGGCGAGCTCCTCGATGTCCTGCCCGAGCAGGTGCGTGAGAACGCCGACTCCCTTACGGCCCGCCGTCCGGAAGGTCTCGACGCTGCCCCCGGTGGTCAGCCAGACGGGCACCTGGGCCTGCACCGGTGCCGGGAACGTGCGCACCCGAATGGTCTCGCCCGTGCCGTCGGCCGACTCGATCTCCTCACCGCGCCACAGTCGCCGTACCGCGTCGACGGTGTCGGCCGCGACCTGCTTGCGGTCGGCGAAGCTCCCCGGGCGGATCGCGAAGTCTCCACTGTGCCAGCCCGAGGCGAAGGAAACCCCCGCCCGGCCGTGCGAGAGGTTGTCGACCACCGCCCACTCCTCGGCGATCCGGACCGGCGAGTGCAGCGGGGCCACCACGCTGCCCGCGCGCACCGACACCCGCTCGGTGACGGCGGCCACGGCCGCGCTGGTCACGGCCGGATTCGGATACCCCCCGCCGAAGGGGTGGAAGTGCCGCTCCGGGGTCCACACCGCGCTGAAGCCGTGGGTGTCGGCGAACCGGGCGCCCTCCATGAGCAACCGGTAGCGGTCCTTGTCGTACTGGGATTCGTCCGCGAAATAGAAGAGGCTGAAGTGCACCGGGATCCTCCACGGTCTGTCAGAAGGTCGGCTGGGGTTCGGGGGCGCTCGGTCCGTGGGGTGCGAGCAGCAGGGTGTGCAGCTCCTCGACCGCGCAGCCCCGGGTGCGTTTGGTGGCGATGGAGTGGGGTCCGAGGTGGATCCGCGGGACCCGTCGCTCGACCGCCCGGACGAGCGGCTCGTAGAAGACCAGGTTGTAGTAGAGCGATTCGCGGTCCGTCAGGGCGTAGTCGCAGCCCCAGCACCTGATCACCCAGTCGCCCTCGCGTTCCCAGATCACGCAGGCCCCGAGCAGTTCGGCGCCACGGCGGGCGACGAGGGCGAACCCGCTGTCCTCCATGGCCAGGCCGAGGCCGGTGAGGTAGAACTCGATCTGCCCCGCGGTCGTGCCGCGCCCGTAGCGCTGCTCCACTTGGAGGACCAGGGGCGCGATCTCCTCGCAGACGTCCAGGACGGGCTCCTCGCGGACGGCGATGTCCCTCGCCAGGAACCGGCGCCGCTCCTTGCGGACACCGGCCCGGCGACTGCCGGCGAGCGAGGAGACGTACGCGTCGAAGTCCGGCCAGTCGACATCCAGCCGGGCGACCGGCTCCGCCCGCGCCTGTGCGGCCTGGAGCAGCTCGGTCGGCACCAAGTCCCGCTGGGTGTCGGTGAGGTAGGGCATCACCGTGACGGCGGTGGGCTCCGTCCGGTCCGCCCGCATGGCGTGCTCGACCAGGAGCCGCCCGCACGCCCGCCGCCCGGCCGGATCGAGGCCCGGCGCCACGGCGAGATAGTTGGCCACGGCACCCGGCGAGCCGAGCAGGAGGGCCGGCGCCGTGGCCGCCCCGCGGGCGGGGTCCGGCGCGATCGCCGCGGGTAGTGGCTCGCTGGTGCGGTAGTAGGGCAACAGGCCGACCGGGCGCCGGGCCGCGTCGCGCGCGAGCAGATAGCTCACCCGTGTCCCTCGCAGCCGCTCGGCGAGTTCGAGGCGGGCGAGTTCGGCCAGGTGGTGCCGGATTCCTCCGGGCACCACCAGCCCGTCGAGCGGCTCGTCCTCGAACTCCTCGACCGCGTCGTGCTCCTCGACCACCAGGCCGGACCGTGCCGCGCTCTCGGACGCCGAGGCCGCGGCCGGCGCGGTCGGCGCGGCCGGCGCGGTCGGACCGGGCAGCCCCGTCACGCGAACTCCCGGCCGAGCTCGGCGATCCGCGGAATGCCGGCGAGCGCGTGTTCCGGCTCCACCCCGAAGTCGATCAGACAGGCGATCTCGTCGATGCCGACCTCCGCCAGCCGTTCCACGGCGTCCGCGGCCTGCGCGACCGTGCCGAAGAGGGCGTAGTTGTCGTAGTAGTGGTCGAGCGAGCGGTCGACGATCACGTCCACGTCCGCCGGGCTGAGGGTGGCGGGGTCGAGCTTGGCCGCGCCGCGGCGCAGCGAGCCCGCGATGAGGCCGAAGGAGCTGGTCAGGTAGGCGCGCAGGGCGTCGGACACCCGCTCGCGGGTCAGCTCGGTCGTGACGTCCAGGTAGGTCGGCACCATCGCCACGACGTGTCCCGACCATGAGTTGCCACTCGCCCGCCGGGCGGCCGCGCGGTACTCGCGGATCTTGTCCGCCAGTTCCTCGCGCTCCTGGCCCAGCAGGTAGGTGAGCAGACCGACGTTGAGCCGGCCCGCGGTGCGGAAGGTCTCGGGACTGCCCGCGGCGGTCAGCCACATCCTGGGCATGTCCTGCACCGGTGCGGGGAACGCGCTGACCTCCACCTGGCGGCCGCCGCCGTCCTTGGCGGCCAGCGGCTCCCCGCACCAGAGCCGGCGGACCTCCTCGATGGACTCGGCCACCTGCCGACGGCGGTGCGCGTAGGCCTCGGGGCGCAGGACGAAGTCGGTGGCGTGCCAGCCCGAGGCGAAGGACAGTCCCACCCGGCCACCGGAGAGGTTGTCCACCACCGACCAGTCCTCGACGATCTGGATCGGGTCGTGCAGCGGGGCGACGACGCTGCCGGCCCGGATCTGCACCCGCTCGGTGATCGAGGCTATGGCGGCGCCGGCGATCGCGGGATTGGGATAGAGGCCGCCGAAACGGTTGAAGTGGCGTTCGGGGGTCCAGATCGCGCACAGGCCCTCGCGATCGGCGATCCTGGCTCCCTCAAGCAGCAGCCGGTATTTGCCGAACTCGGGCGGGGCCGCGGCAGCGTGGACCGCGGGCTGGTTCACCGAGGCGTCATCGGCGAAGTAGAAGAGGCTGAATTCCATCGGGTCTCCCCCGTGCGGGCCTGAGCGGCCCGCTGTCGGTGATCGGAAAGCGGCGGGCCGGTCAGCGCACGCCGTCGAGCCCGCCGGTCCTCCGGCCGCGGCGGATCAGCACGGAGAGCAGGAGTGCCGCCGCCGCGAGCCACCCGGCGGCCACCGCGGCCTCAGCGGCGAGCTGCGCGCAGACCCAGCCGGTCGGGGCGCCGTCGAGCAGCCCGCGCAGCGCGCTCAACCCGTGGGTCACCGGCAGCAGTTCCGCCACTGCCGCGACCGGCGCGGGCCAGTACGACAGCGGCACGTTGATGCCGCTGAAGGCCATCAGGATCAGGTACGCGACGTTGAGCGCACCCCACCCGGCATTGGGAAACCGCATCGTGACGGCACCGATGAAGGCGCCGTAGCAATAGGCCGATACGCAGGCCAGCAGCACGATCGGGGCGATCGCGACGGCGGCGGCGCCCGGCAGGCGGATGCCGAAGATCGGCACGATGAAGACGAGCACCACCATCGAGCTCGCGAAGCCGCTGAACGGATTGTTCAGGCTGCGGCTGAGGAGCGCGGTGACGGCGTCACCGGGGGCGGAGACCAACAGCTCCAGGGTGCCGTTGCGGCGGTCGCGGACCAGCGAGAGCACCGAGGAGGTGGCCTCGATGGTGCCGACCGCCACGATGTTGCCGACCGCCAGGTAGCGCACGGTGTCGCGGTCGCCGACCACGGTGCCGATGGTGGCGAAGAAGGCCACCTGGAAGATCAGGCGAAGTCCCCAGCCGAAGAACCAGGACCGCAGTGTGTACTGCGACCGGTATTCGGCGAAGCCGAGCCGGGCGGCGTTGAGGGTGATCTCCACCCGTGATGCGAAGGCCTGGCTCACGACGTCATCACCCTTCCGGTGTGCCGCACCCGGGTCAGCACGACGTGGGTGCACCAGACGCCGGCCACCAGGGTGAGCGCGCCGAGCAGCAGGACCATGGCGAGCTGAAGCCCGGCGCCCTTCATCACCCCGGGGACGGTCGCGGCTCGCAGCAGGTCCGAACTCCAGGACAGGTAGATCACCCGCGAGAGCGGACGCGACCAGTGCGGCAGCACGGCGACCGGGACGAACACCCCGCCCAGTACGTAGACCGGGTAGTTGAGCGCGTTCTTGAAGGCCAGCGCGGTGCGGCCGAGCACGAAGACGGTGGCCATCACGGTGGCGGTGGCCGCCGTGGCCAGGCAGGTGGCCAGCAGACCGGCCACGAACCAGAGCGGGTGGGCGAGGGAGAGGTCGGCGTCGAAGAAGACCACCGCGAACAGCCAGGACTCCCCGAAGCAGACCAGCCCGAGCGCGCCGACCGCGGCGCAGCGGCCCAGCAGGTTGTGGAAGAAGGCCGCGGGAGCGGCGAGCACCACGTCCAGGACCCCGTTCCAGCGGTCCGCGTCGATGATGTCGCCGGCCAGCATCAGCGACATCGTCCACATCCCCGCGAGCGCGGGGGCCAGCGCGGCCTGCTGGTCCAGGTCGGCGCGCCCGCCGTTGCGGGTGATGGACAGGAAGATGAGGACGTGGAACGGCAGGGCAATGACGATGGAGACCCGCCCGATCGCACTGCGGAAGATCGCCAGCTGAACGCGGAAACCCGATGCGAAGACCCTCATGCCGACACCTTCAACCCGCGCTCGCCGAGCATCTCGACATAGACGTCGTCGAGGCTGGGACGCCCGGTCCTGATCCTGGTCACCCCGGCCGTCACCAGCATGGACAGCACGGTGCGGGCGGCGGACTCCTCGCGCATCCGGATCCGCGCCGAGCCCTCACCGCGCTCCTCGACCGAGGCGACCCCGGCGAGGCCGGCGATGTCCTTCAGCAGCCGCTGCGGCACCTCCTCCACGTCGATGTGCTCATGGCGCGACATCAGCCGGCTGAGCGCTTCGGGGGTCTCGGTGGTGAGGATCCGGCCTTCGTTGATCAGGGTCACCCGGTCGCAGAGCTCCTCGGCTTCGGCCATGTCGTGGGTGGCGAGCAGCAGCGACCTGCCCTCGTCCCGCAGGGCGCGCACCAGCTCCCGGAAGGCCCGTGCGGCGACCGGGTCCATGCCCATGGTCGGCTCGTCGAGGACGATCAGACGGGCCCGGCCGACCAGCCCGCGGGCCAGGTGCAGGCGCTGCTTCATGCCGCGGGAGAAGGTCTCGACCTTCACGTCCGCACGCTCGGCCAGGCCGAAGCGCTCCAGCACCTCCTCGATCTGCCGTGTGGCCTCCGCGCGGCCGAGCTCTTGCAGCGCGGCCCAGTACCGCAGGTTCTGACGGGCGCTCAGCCCCTGGTAGAGGCCACGGTCCCCGCCCAGGACGAGGCTGACCTCGCGGCGCACCTCGGCGGCCTCGGTCACGACGTCATGGCCGTAGACGCGGACCTGGCCGGAGGTCGGGAGCAGGGTGGTGGCCAGGATCTTGGCGAGGGTGGTCTTGCCGGCTCCGTTGGGGCCCAGCAGGCCGTGCACCTCCCCCTGGTCGATCCGAAGGTTCACTTGGTCCAGCGCCAACCGCGAGGTGCGCGGGCCGCGCCAGCCACGGCTTTCGTACTCGCGGCGCAGGTCGCGCACGTCCAGGGCCACGGTGTCGGTGCCGGTCATCTCAGCGCCTCCCGGGCGGCGTGCGGCGTGCGGCGCCCGCCACGTTCTCGCGCAGCAGACCGGACAGGATCCGGCCCACTTCGGGCCGGCGCAGCAGGTCCCGGCGCGGGACGTCGAAGGAGTGCCGCGTAGCGGCGTGCCGGGCGGCGCCCCCGGGGGTCGCGGACAGCACGGCGATGTGCTCCGGGGCCCAGGGCTCCTCGTCGGCGAGGTGGGCGGCGACCAGGTAGGCCAGAAAGTTCGCGAAACGGTCGGCCGCCTCGGCGGCGAGTTCCTCCTCCAGCTCCGCACGGACGAAGGCCAGGACGACCAGCTCGTGGTAGAGCTCCGCCAGGGCGGCCGCGACCCTGACCGGGTCGGCGCCGTGGTCGGCGGCCCGCCGGGCACAGTCCCGGGCGCCCGAGAGCTCGGCAGCGGTGAGCTCCTCCGCCAGGCCCTCCACCACCAGGTCGAACTGGGCGCGCAGGGTCTCGGTCGCCGGATGCTCGGGGTCGAAGAGGACCACCACGGGGGCGTCATCCTGGCGGGTGGCCAGCCAGCGGGCCAGGGCCAGGGCCAGCGGGCTGCCCATGCAGTAACCGAGGACGGCGTGAACCGGCTCCGCCCGCTCGGCCAGGGCCCGGGTCCATCCGGAGAGGTAGGCGTCGGGCACGAGCGCGTCGCGGTCCCCCAGGCCGGTCTTCGGGGAGATGGTCTCCAGTATTGTCCAGGGAATGTCCAGATGCGCCATCAGTTCGGGGAACCCCGCGTCCGTCCGGCTCTGACCGAAGTCCACCGCGAGGACGGATCCCGACGCGCCACCGTCGTCGGGGACGGCACCGGCCCTGAGTATGCGCCAGCCGACCATGTCGGTCATCGTGCTTCTCCTTCCACAGTCATCACCACGGGTCGGGACCCGGTCGCGTCCACGGCGACCAGGCGGAACTCCGCCGTGCACCGGCCGCCGTGCCCGTCCTGGACCCACAGGTCCTCCGGGCCGGGCAGCATCTCCGCCAGGTCGAGGCAGACGTCCTCCTGCGGCAGGGCGGCCGCCAGCCGCAGGGCCCGCTGCAGGTTGCGCACCAGCAGCGGAGCGTCCAGGTCCACGTAGAACGGCTTGGGTTCGGCGGGGGTACGGGCGAAGACGTGCCGGGGCACGCCTCGGGCCCGCAGTTCGGCGGCCAGCTGCTCGGCTCCGCGCAGGCCGGCGAGCCGCGCCACCGGGACGCGCCAGCTCTCCCGGCAGATCACCAGGTCATCCAGCAGCACCCGGGGTCCGTGGGAGTCCTTGGGGCGGATCTGGAAGCGGTTCACCACCAGGGCGGTCAGGAACTCGCCGAGCACCTCGGTCACCGAGGCGGACCAGGAGCCGTCCGGCGGTTCGACCACCAGGTCGCCGTCGTGCTCGCGCACCCGGAGTGCGGTCGCGGGCCAGGAGGGGGCCCCGGCCGGGGCACCGGCGTCGCGTCCGAACGACCAGTAGGCGTAGGCGCCCGGCACGTGCACCGCCAGTGGCGGATAGGTGCGCGAAGTCGCCTCCGGCGAGTCGTTGGGTTGCAGCGCGACGATCCGGCCCTCGGCCATGTCCGCGGCGACGGCCAGGCCCAACTGCTGCGGCTCGTCGGCCTGGGTGTGGAAGACCCGGCTCTCCAGGGTGTTGAGGGCCACGTGCAACTCCCCCAGGACCCATCGACCGGGTCCGCCGGATCCACTGCGGGCCAGCATCAGGTCAGGGCTGTGGTAGCGGGCGCCGGACCAGGCCGGGCGGCGCGGTGGGAAGAGCGCGGCCGCGAGCGGCCCTGCCTCGGCCGTGTCGATCCGCACTTCACCGGAGTCCGCCGCTCCGGGGCCCGCGGGGCCCGGGCCCGAGGAGTCGGCCGTCGGCCGGGCCGTCGCCAGCAGCTCCGCCCAGCGCAGCCGGAAGTCCTCCGACACCTCGTCGGCAACCGTGCCGGGCGCACCGGCCAGCACGTCGGCGATCCCCAGGTACAGGTCGCTCATCCGAACGTCCGGCGTACGTTCGCTCAGCACCCGGTAACGGGCCCGGGCCTGCTCGCCGACTGCCTCGGCCACCTCGGCCGCCAGCCAGCGCGCGCTGCCCAGCAGCAGCGTCAGCGGCGCGCGCAGCGCGTCCACCAGGTCCCCGCCGACGGTGACGTCGAGGTCGCGGCGGCTGTCCTGGTAGATCGCGGAACGCCCGTACTGGACCTGCCCCTTCCGCCGGGAGGCCGGGCGCCCGGCGGCCTCGCCCAGGCACCGGTGGAACTCCTCGATCGCCTGCTGGGTGCGGACCGGGTCGCCGGCTGCCGCGGTGACCGCGTCCCGCCGCCGGACCAGGTCCTGGAGCTGTTCCAGTGGGGCGCGGCGGACCTCGGCGTCCGGGATCGCGTCCAGTTGCTCTCGCAGCCGCCGCTCGGGGAACGCGTCGAGCGGCACGGTGAACCCGACACACAGCATGCCGGCGTGCCGCAACCGCTCGAACTCCGCCACCGCCTCGTGCCGCGAGCAGCCGCCCGCGTCCGCGGCGGCGGCGAGCGCCGCACCGGCCACCCGGTGGGCGGCCACAGCCGCCAGCAGCGCCGCCGTCAGCGGGCCGGCCGGCTCCGGCGAGCGCCAGGGGCGGCGGATCACCGTGCCGTCGAAGTGGACGGCCGGGTGCAGCCGCACCGGCAGGTGCACGGCCACCCGCTCGTCCTCGCTCCACGCGTCGGCCAGTGCCTCCAAGGCCCAGGTCTCGATGTGGGTGCTGCGACTGCGGATGCCGCCGATGCCGCTCTGGGCCACCCCGGTGGCCAGCTCGTCGAAGCGGGCCCAGGCGACCGGACCGAAGAAGCCGATGGTGTCGTTCTTGGCGCAGTACCGCTGGGCGTAGCGGGCCAGCAGCGCGTCGCGCTTGCCGCCACGCCGCAGCTCGTGGCCTTCGCGCAGGGCGGCCGCGTGCCGTCCCACCCAGTTCCGGGTGGCATCCGGGTTCTGCCAGGCCAGCGCTTCCAGGAAACGGTCCTCGGTCAGGAACCGCCCGGCTCCGCCGCCGCCCGGTCGGCCGCCGTGCTCGGTGGCGCTGAGCGCCTTCAGCCAGTCGAAGGGCATTCCCGCGCCGCGCAGGGCCGAACGGCGCCAGATGCCCCATTCCGCCGACAGGGGCAACAGGGGGTCGGCCTCGGTTGCGGCCATCTCAGCGTGCTCCCCGGGTGCGCAGCTCGGCGGCGAGGCCGTGCAGGGTCGGATAGTCGAAGAGAGCCGCGATGCTCAGGTCCAGTGCGTACTGCTTGCGGATCTGGGACATCAGCTCCACCGCGGTGAGCGAGTTGCCGCCGAGCTCGAAGAAGTCGTCCTCGGCGCTGATCGCCTCGGCGCCGAGGGACTCCTTCCAAAGCTCGCGCAGTCGCTCCTCCACCGGGTCGGTGCCGGCCGGCCCGCTATCCGGCACGGGCGCCGGGGCGGAGGTCGGGCGGGTGTCGGCGGGTACCAGGACGCCGACCGGCGGCGCCACGGCGAGGTCCCGTGCCGCGGCCGGGGCGACCGGCACGGCGGCCACCACCTGAACCGTCGCGGGCTCCGGGCGCGGCACCGGGGCGCGAGGCACGGCGACCCCGAGCGGCACACCGTCGTGGAACGGGGCCACTGCCACCTGGCGCGGCGTCGCGGAGTCCAGCAATTCCAGCAGCAGCCGGGTCCCGGTCTCGGGGTCGATGCCGGACTGCACGGTCGGCGCGCCGTCCTGCGGCACCGCCGGCAGGGGCGCGGAGCCAGCCGATCCGGCTTCCGCCGTCGGGGCGGGGGCGACGTCGAGGAAGCCGGCGTCCGCCACCCGGCGCATCGTGAAGCCCTCGATGTCGGCGATCACCTGCCCGTCCTCGCCGAGCAGGGTCACGTCGGCCGTGATCAGCCCGTCGGCACTGTCCTGGCGCCGGATGTGGCTCAGGAAGCGGTCCGGCACGGACTCCTGGTTCAGCGTCAGCGAGTGGTACATGAACGGGAGGTGGAAGCTGTCGCGCTCGGGGTCACGGGCGTGCGAGGTCGCCGAGTCCAGCAGGGCCGGGTGCAGGGCGTGATCGGCGGTCTCCTGGGCGAAGACCTCCGGTAGCGCCAGCTCGACCAGGTGCTCGCCGCGGTCGCCGGGGACGCTGTCGACGGCGACGACGTTGTTCCAGCGCGGGCCGAGCGAGAAGAGCCGCTGCGGCCTGCGCCCGCCGGACGCCTTGGCGCGGCGCTGGGTGTGCCGGGCCCGCAGCCCTGCCAGGTCCACCCGCTCCACCACCCCGGTGCTCTCGCCGGCGGTGCCGCGCGCATGGACCTGCCGCCGGCCGTTCTCGCCGGTTGTCGAGGCCACGGTGAACCGCCACCGGTCGGCCGTGCCGTCTTCGGGCTCCCAGGAAATCTCCACCTGGCAGCGGTCCTCCACCACCAGGGGCCGCAGGAAGACCACGTCGGCCAGGCGGACCGGGGCCGGCCGGCCGCCGAGCACCTCGGCGCGGAAGGCCCGCACGATCAGGTCGAGGTGTCCGGTACCGGGCAGCACGGCCTTGCCGGAGACCCGGTGTTCGTCGAGCGCCGGGTACTCGGCGGGGGTCAGCTCGGTACGCCACACCCGCGCGGCCGCCACCGGCCGGGCCTGGCCGGCGGCCAGCGCGGGCACCGCCATGCCGACCGTGTTCCAGGCCGGCCAGTTGACGCTCAGCACGCGGCAGCCGCCCAGCAGCCCGTTGCCGGTGAACGCGTCGAGGAAGGAGTTGGCGGCCGCGTAGTCTCCGCCGCCCGTCAGGCCCATGACGGAGGCTCGGCTGGAGAAGGAGACGAAGAAGTCGAGCTGCGGGCGGTCGGCGAACAGCTCGGCCAGGGCCAGGGTGCCGCGGACCTTGGGCGCCAGCACGGCGCTGGTCTGCTCGCGGTCCCGGAAGGCCAGCATGCCGTCACCGGCGACGCCGGCCAGGTGCAGCACACCGCTGATCGGGCCGAACCGGGCCACCGCGATATCCGCCACCCGACGCAGCGCGCGGGTCTCGGTGACATCGCAGGCGAACACCCGGTACTCCGCGCCGGCCGCGGCCAGCTCTCGCAGGTCCGCCGTCAGCCGGGTGGTGCGCGGGTCGCCCACGGCCAGCAGCCGCCGGCGTTCCTCGCCCTCCGGCAGGCCGGTGCGGCCCAGCAGCACCAGCCGCGGCCGCAGCCCGGTACGGGCCAGCCCCTTGGCGACCTCCATGCCGAGCCCACCGAGCCCACCGGTGATCAGGTAGACGCCGCCGCGCCGCAGGGCGGGGCGGGAAGCGGGCAGTGGGTGGTACTCCTGCTCGGTACGCTGCCAGCGGCGGTCGCCGCGCAGGGCGACGACGCCGGGCATCTGCCACTGGCTGAGCTCGGCCACCAGGGCGTCCTCGGCAACGCCCGTGCCGATGTCCACCAGCTTGCAGACGATCCGCTCGTCCTCCAGGGCGATGGTGCGCACCAGGCCGTGCGCCATCGCCCTGACCGGGTCGACGGATTCGGCGCCGGAGACGTCGACCGAGTTCTCGGTCAGCACGAGCAGCGCGGGCATGCCCTGGCGGCCGGTGTGCCGGACACCCTGCTGGACGAGCGTGACCAGGCTGTGGAAGGAGCCCTCCAACTGCTCATGGACGGTGCCGGAGGTCACCCGGCCGAGCGGGTCGAGGGTCTGGGCGTGCACCAGGAGCCGCGGGAGGTTGCCGCGTCCGGCCAGCGTGCGGAACATCCGTTCGACGTCCTCCGCCGCGCCCGGGCGCAGCCGGAACGCCGTGCCGCTCTCCTCGTAGGCGGTGCCGACCTGGACCCGGGTGATTCGAAGCCCGGCCTGCTGGAGCGCCGCCGACACCTCGGTGGCGCGGTCGGGGTCCGCGGGCAGCATGACCAGCGCGGGGGTGTGCCGCGGTGCGCGTGGGCCCGCCTCGCGCGGAACGTCCACCCACGACAAGGTGGTGAACGGAGTGCCGGCGGTCTCGGGCCGCGCGGGCCGGTCCGGCGCGGGGAGCTCCGCGCCGTCCTGCGCCGCCGTGCCGGAGACACCGGACGTGCCGGAGGCGGCGGCGGTACCGCGTGGCGGCGCGGCGTCCACCCAGTGGCGAACCGGCCGGTAGGGATAACCGGGCACCGGGACCCGTCGTACCGGCTCGTGCTGACCCACGGCGTTCCAGTCCACCGGGTGCCCCTCGGTCCACAGGACCGCGAGCACGTCCACGACCGAGCGCCAGTCCGCCCGCTCCCCGTCGCCGCGCCGGCCCGGCAGGGAGGCCACCGCCAGGTGCCGTCCGTCGGCCGCGGCCGGGTGCCGGGCGACGAGTGAGGTCAAGGTGCGGCCCGGGCCCACCTCAAGGAGCAGGTGGTCCTGCTCCGCCAGCAGCGCGTCCAGGGCGGGACCGAAGCGGACCGGATCGACCAACTGCCGCGACCAGAAGGCGGGGGTCATGGCCTCCTGGTCGGTGATGAGGCGTCCGGTGGCGGCGGAACGGATGGGCAGCCGCGGGGCCCGCAGTTCGACGCCATCGAACGCCCGCTCGAACTCCTCGGCGGCGGCCGCCATCATCGGGCTGTGGAAGGCGTGCGACGTCCGGACCGGGACGCTGGAGATTCCCTCGGCCCGCAGCGCGGCGGCGAAGTCCTCCAGCACCGGCAGCCGCCCTGCGACCACGCTCTGTTGCGGCCCGTTGACCACGGCCAGGGTCAGGCCGGCGGGCAGCAGGCCCTCGACGGTGCCGGCCGGGGCCGACACGGCGAGCATGCCGCCGGGCTCCACCCGCCCCATCGCACGGGCCCGGGTGGCCACCAGCGCGGCGCCGTCGGCCAGACTGAACACCTCGGCGACGGCCGCGGCCGCCAGCTCGCCGATGCTGTGGCCCAGCAGTACAGCCGGTCGCACGCCCCACGACAACCACATGCGGCTGACCGCGTAGTCGACGGCGAACAGCAGCGGCTGCGCGAGCGTGGTGTCCCGCAGCTCCTCGTCGGTGGCGGCGCCGCGCCAGATCCGGCGGATCCGCGGATCGTGGGCGTCCAGCAGGTCGAGGCACTCGTCAAGCGCGCGGGTGAAGGCCTTCTCGGTCCCGTACAGCCCGCGAGCCATCGCGGCGTGCTGGGCGCCCTGGCCCGGCAGCAGGAAGGCGACCTCACGCGGAACCGCGGCGCCACGGCCGGTCACCACCCGCGGCGCGCCGGGCTCGGCCAGGGCCGCCGCGGCGTCACCGGCCCCCGTGGCAACCAGCGCGGCACGGTGCAGGTGAGCCGTCCGCCCGTGCTGGAGGGTGGCGACGGTGTCGGCGAAGGCGTCCTCCTGGACCCGCTCGAAATGACCGGCGAGCCGGGTCCGGTACTCCCGCTCGGCCTGCGGGTCCTTGCCCGACCAGACCACCAGGCGCTCGCGCTCCTCCTGCGCGGCGGGGGCAGGGGCCGGGCCCTCCTCGACGACGGCGTGCACGTTGGTGCCGCCGATGCCCAGCGAGCTCACGCCGGCCAGCCGCGGGGCGCCAGGGGTACGCGGCCACCCGGTCAGCCCGGTGGCCACCCGGAACGGCGAACTCTCCAGGCCGAGCTTGGGGTTGGGCTCGGCGCAGTTGACGGTCTGCGGGATCTGCTCGTTCTCCAGTGAGAGCACGACCTTGATCAGCGAGGTCACGCCGGAGGCGTGCCCGAGGTGCCCCACGTTGCCCTTGACCGAGCCGATGACGCAGCCGCCCGTCTCCAGGTCGCCGCCGGCGAGCCGCTGGTAGGCCTGGGTGAGGGCGGTGACCTCGATCGGATCGCCCAGCGGCGTCCCGGTGGCGTGCGCCTCGACGTAGGAGATCTCGGCGGGGTGGACGCCCGCCATCTCCAGCGCCTCGGCGACCACGGCGGACTGGCCGGCGACGCTCGGGGCGCTGAACCCGACCTTTCCCGATCCGTCGTTGTTGACGGCGGTGGCGCGCACCACCGCGCGGATGGTGTCGCCGTCGGCCAGGGCGTCGCTCAGGCGCTTGAGCACCACGACGCCCGCGCCGCTGCCGAAGATCGTGCCGTTGGCGTCCTTGTCGAACGGGCGGCAGTGGCCGTCCGGGGTCATCGGACTGCCGGGGGCCCACCAGTGCCCGTGGCCGAGCGGGAACTCGACGTCGGAGCCGCCGGCGAGGGCGAGTTCGCACTCGCCGCCGCGCAGCGCCTGGGCTGCCAGGTGGACCGCCAGCAGGGAGCTGGAGCAGGCCGTCTGGACGGTCATCGCGGGACCGCGGAAGTTGAACTTGTAGGAGACCAGGGTGGCCACGTAGTCCGAATTGTTGAGTACGCCCACCGACATTCCGGACGCGCTGCGCACCGTGTTGTGGTCCGACCCGGTCAGCAGGTCCACGTAGCGGTTGACGCCGACCGAGCCGAACACGCCGACGTCGCTGATCCGCGAGGGGTCGTAGCCGGCGTTCTCCAGCGCGGCGTGCGCGGCCTCCAGGAAGATCCGGATCTGCGGGTCGGTGGCGGTGGCGTCGCGCGGGGACATGTCGAAGAAGCGGGCGTCGAACTCGTCGATCCCCGGAGCGGCGGCGACCGCCTTGACGTAGTCGGGGTCGCTCAGCGCCTGCGCGGGCACTCCCGCTGCGGTGAGCTCCTCGTCGGACGGGAAGCGGACCGACTCCCGACCGTCACGCAGGTTGTGCCAGAAGGCCTCGGTGTCACGGGCGCCGGGGAACCGTCCGGCGAGACCGATGATCGCGATCGGCTCAGGCTGACCATTCATGGACGTTCACCCCTCGTGGTGGATGCGCCGGCGGATCGCCCTGCGGCGGTCCCCGGCGGCGTGCAGGTCGGCGGCGGCACCGGTGGAACGGTGCGGCAGCCGGTCGTCTCCGGCTCCCTGTCCCGACAGGAAGCGCAGTAGTTCTCGTGAACTCGGATGTGCGAAAAGATCAGTGACGGACAGTCGGATCGTCGGCTCCCGCCGCAGCGACTCGTGCAGCCGCAGCAGGGTGACCGAGTCCAGCCCGATGTCGAAGAAGTTCTCGTCCGGACCGACATCACGGCCGGTGAAGGTCCGCAACCGTTCGGCCAGCAACGCCGGGACTCCGCTGCCGGCCCCCTCGTGACCGGTGGGGTACGGCGCGGGCGCTCCGCGCGGGGGCCGCGGTGTCGGGGGTGGCCCGGGCACCTCGGACGGCCGGGACCCGGGTGGCACGGCGGCCGGGACGACGACCTTGTGGTTGGCGTCCATCGCCAGGTCGGCGGCCAGGGCGAGCATGGACGGCACGGCGAGCGGCGGCAGCCAGGCGGACAGGTGCCGCCGCAGCGCCGCCTCGGTCGGCGCGGCCCCGGCGCGGGGCACCACCCACAGCGCCAGCCGGCCGTCAGCGGTCTGCGCGGCGGCCGCCCGCAGGACACCGGCGTGACGTCGGGCAGCGCTCTCGACCTCCTCCAGGCCGACCCGGTAGCCGTTCACCGAGACCTGCCGGTCGGCCCGCCCGTCCACGTGCACCCGCCCGAAGGCGTCGAGCCGGCCCAGGTCGCCGGTACGGTAGGCGGCTGCCCCGGGCTCGGCGCCCGGGTCGGGCCCGAACCGCTCCGCAGGCCCGCTGCCGTCGAGGTAGCCGGCGGCCAGCAGGTGGCTGCGGACCAGGATCTCGCCACGCCGGCCGATCCCGGCCGGGTCTCCGCCCGGGGTGACCACCACCAGGCGCGAACCGGCCGCACCGGACCCCGCCGGCAGGACCGCCTCGTCCGCGAGCCCGTCGGGCAACGGGGCGAAGCGGGCGGCGACCAGGTACTCGGAGGCGATCTGCGGGGTCTCGGTGGCGCCGTAGGCGTTGACCACCGCCGCCCGGGTGAGCGCCCGCAGTCCACGGACCTTGTCGCCGGTCAGCGGCGCACCGCCGGACATGACCAGACGCAGCCTGTCCAGCCGCAGGGTCGGGCGTTCCGCGTGCGCGGCGGTGAGCAGCCCCAGCAGTGCCGGGGTGGCGTGCAGCAGGCTGACTCCGCGCCCGTGCAACAGGTCCAGCAGCTCGACGGGGCGCTTGAAGGCCTCGTCCGGCGGCAGTACCACCGTGCCGCCGGCCCGCAGCGGAACGAACAGATCACGCAGCACAGGGTCGTGGCCCAGGCCGGAGAGCAGCACGGTGCGGTCCGAGGAGCGCACGGCGTACGCCTCGCCGTAGTGGGCCAGCGCGCTCTCCAGCACGCCACGCGGCACCGCGACGGCGGCGGGCCGCCCCGAGGTGCCAGAGGTGAAGAGCACGTGGCCGACCCCCGGCAGGGTGCGCGGCCGCTCGGCCCCGGCCAGCAGCTGCGGTGGGCGGTGGGCGTCGGCGGAGAGCCTCACGGTGCGCACCGGACGCAGCACCTCATGGCATGCGGCCAGGCGCAGTTCGGGCAACGCCGCATCGAGCGGGGCGGGGACGGCACCCAGCTGCCAGGCGGCGAGCAGCGCGACCGGAAGCCAGGCCCCGCGCACCGCCTCGACGGCGACCACGCTCCCCTGCCGGACACCGTCCGCCCTCAGACGCTCCGCCAGCGCCGCCACCTGCTCGGCCAGCCATCGGTAGCTGAACGCCGTGCCGTCGGCGGCCAGCAGCGCCGGCGCCTGCGGATGGCGGGCGGCGGCGTCCAGGACCTGCCGGACCAGGCTGCTGCCGGGTGGGGGCGGTGCCGGGGCCGCCAGCGGCAGCGCGAGGTCTGCACCCGCGGCCCGGCCCCGGCCGGTGACCAGGTCGATCTCGGCCAGCGGGATGTCAGGTCGTGCCAGGACCTGGTCGAGCACGGCCAGGTACTGGTCGGCCAGCTCCTCGGCCAGCTCGGCCGGGAGCCGGTCGACGGCGCGGATCAGGTCGAGCCGGTAGCCCGCGTCGTCCCGCCGCAGGTAGACGTTGACGTCGAACAGGGCTGCGGTGCCCGGGACGTCGATCAGGTCGGTGTCCAGCCGCGGCATCGCCGGCGCCGGCGAGGCGGCGGTGAGGTCGTTCACCCAGATCCGGAAGAGCGGGTTGCCGGTCGGGCGGGTGGGCACGTCCAGCGCCTCGACGATCGCGTCGAAGGTGGGCGTGGCGTGCTCCAGGGCCTCGACCTGCCGGTCGCGGGTGTGCCGCAGCAGCGCCCCGAAGTCCTCCTGCCCGGTCAGGTCGAGCCGCACGGGCAGGCTCTCGACCAGGAAGCCGACCAGGGCTTCGTCGCCCGGCTCGCGCCGCCGGGAGGCGGGCATGCCCAGCACCACGTCGGACCGTCCCGACCAGGCGGCCAGTACGAAGGCCACACAGCCGAGCACGAGGACCACGGGGGTGACCGCGTGGTCGCGGGCGAAGGCCGCCAACCGCTCGCTCCGTTCCCGGCCCAACGGGCGGCGGTGCGCCTGCCCCGCGAAGGAGGGCCGGTCCGCGACCGGCCGCAGCAGCGGCAGCGAGGAATCGCGCGGTGCGTCGGCCAGGCGCGCCTGCCAGTGGGCCAGGTCAGCCGCCCAGCGGGGGCCGGCCACCGCATCGGCCTGTGCCTCGGCGTGGTCGGCGAACCGGGGGGCCGGCGCCGGCCAGCTCGGAACGCCGCCGACGATCCGGGCGGCGTACGCGGCGGCCAGATCGGCCAGCAGCAGGTCCATCGCGTGCTGATCCGCGATCATGTGGTGCGCGGAGAGGGCCAGGACCGCGTCCCGTGCCCCGGGCGCGTGCAGCAGCGCGGCGGTCCACATCGGGGCTTCGGAGAACGGGATCGGGCGCTCGGCCACGGTGCGGACGAAGTCGTCGGCCGCGGCCTGCCCGAGCGGGCCGTCCACCGTGCGCACCCGCAGACCGGGGCGGACGCGGTCGGCGTAGACCAGCTCGGGCTCGTCGCCCACCACCGAGGCGCGCAGCGCGTCATGGCGCTCGACCAGGTCGGCCAGTGCGGCCCGCAGGGCGGGCACGTCCAGGTCGCCGGACAACCGCAGGGCGGCCACCACGTTGTAGGCGGGCGAGTCCGGGTGGAGCCGGCCGAACATCCACATCCGGCGCTGGGCGGGGGCGAGCCGCGAACGACGGCGCACCGGGCGCGGCGGACCGTCGTCGGCCGCGGTGACGGCGGCCGCCGCGGTCGTGGCCGCCCCGGCCGCCACCTGGGCGCGCAGCGCGGCCAGCGAGCCGTTGTCCCCCAGCAGCAGGGTCAGCGGGATCTCCACACCGCAGGCGGTACGCACCAGGGTCCGCAGCCGCACCGCCGCCCACGAGGTGCCGCCCAGCGTCAGGAACCCGTCCTCCTCGCCGCCCGGGGCTCGCTCCAGCAGCTCCCACCACTGGTCGGCCAGCCAGTCCGTGGTGGGTGTCCCGGCGCTCACGCCGTTCCCCTGCGGATCGCGGCCGCCGGGGCGGCGGCACGGGCCGCGAGGTGGGCGGCGAGCCGGGCGGGAGTCGGCGCGCCGAAGACATCGGCGAGCTTGACCCTGGTGCCGGCCGCCTTCTCGACCTGCCGCACCAGTCGCGCGGCCAGCAGCGAATGGCCGCCGCTGGTGAAGAAGTTGCTGTCAGCGGTGATGTCGTCCCGCTTGAGGAACGTGCGCCACAGGCCGACCAGCTTGCCCACCAACTCGGCGGGCCCCGGATCGGCCGCGGCCGGTAGGTCGGCCGGTGGGTCAGCCGGTGCGTGGCCCTTCGGCACCGGCTGCGCGCGGCGCAGCCGGGCCGCGTCGGTCAGCGCGCGGTAGTCGGTCTTGCCGTTGGGAGTGGTCGGCAGGTTCTCCACCGGCACCACCTCGTTGGGGACGGCGGAGGCCGGCAGCACGGCCCGTGCGTGGTCCCACAGCGGGGCGACGAGCTCCTCGCCGAGCGCGGTCTGCACGAAGAGCACCAGCCGCCCGTCCGAGGAGGGATCGCCGACCACCACCGCGGCGGTCGCGGTGACGCCGGGCTGTCCGGCGACGGCGGCCTCGACCTCGCCGAGCTCGATCCGGTTGCCCCGCAATTTGACCTGGCGGTCGGCACGGCCCAGCAGCTCCAGGGTGCCGTCGTGCCGCCAGCGGGCCAGGTCCCCGGTGCGGTAGTAGCGCCCGAACCGCGGGTGCTCACGGAACCGGTCCGACGTCAACCGCTCGTCGCGGTACCCGAGGCCCACGCCCTCGCCGGCGACGCAGAGTTCGCCCCGCAGGCCGAGCGGCAGCTCCCGGCCGTCCGGATCGGCGACGAAGCACTTGGTGTTCGCGATCGGACCCCCGACGCCCACCGGACCCTGCGGCCCACCGCGCAAGCGGGCGGTGGTCGACCAGATCGTGGTCTCGGTCGGTCCGTAGACGTTGTGCACCTCGCAGCCCGCGGCGAGCAACCGCTCGGCCAGCGCCGCGGGCATGGTCTCGCCGCCGCAGAGCACCTGGCGTCCGGCGAGGCGGTCGCCGGCCTCGTCCACGACCAACCGCCAGCTGGTGGGGGTGGCCTGGATGACCCGGACGTCGTGCCGTTCGGCGAGGTCGAAGAGTACGCCGGCGTCGGTGCGGGCCTCATCCGGGGCGACCACCACCTTTCCGCCGCGGACCAGCGGCAGGAAGAGTTCGAGGGCCGAGATGTCGAAGGCGAAGGTCGTGAGCCAGAGCACGGCGTCGCCGGGACCGACTGCCAGGGACTCGGCGAAGTGCCCCACCACGTTGGCGAGGTTGCGGTGGCTCAGCTCGACGCCCTTGGGACGGCCGGTGGAACCCGAGGTGTAGATCAGGTAGGCGCGCTCGCCGGGGGCGGGCGCCGCCGGAAGACCTCCGGCCGCCTGTACGCTCTCGTCGTGATCCGCCCGGTCGGCCGGGAGCTCGAAGGGCAGGACCGCACACCGGCCGTCGAGCCACTCCCAGCGCTCTCCCCCCAGCAGCACCGCGGCGCCGGAGTCGGCGAGTTGGTGGGCCAGCCGGTCGCGCGGATGCCCGGGATCCAGTGGCAGGTAGGACGCACCGGCCAGCCAGACTCCGAGCACGGCCGCCGCCAGCGCACCGGAGCGCCTGGCCTCGACCGCGACCACGTCACCCGGAGCGACGCCGGCCGCGGCGAGCGCGGCGCGGGTGGCCTGGGCCGTCCGCCAGAGTCGGCGGTACGTCAGCTCCTCGGCACCGTCCACGACGGCCGCCGCGTCCGGCCGCTCGGCCGCCTGTGCGGCGATCGACTGCAGGACGCTCGCCGGGTCGATCGGTCGCTCGGTGCGGTTCGCCCGGTCCAGCACGGCACGATCGGTGTCGCCGAGCAGCGGCAGCGTGCCGACCGCCTGGTCGAGGTCGCGGCCGGCCGCCAGGATCAGCTGCTCGTACCGCTCCAGCAGCAGCCGGATGTCGGCCTCGGTGTGGATCTCGGTGCTGTAGTTCGCCTTGATCCGCACGCCCCGGGAGGACGAGGAGACGAAGAACTCCAGGTCGAACCGGCTGTAGCCGCGGTCCACGTCGAGCGTTGCGGCCGGCAGGCCGCCGACGGTCAGGGGCCCGCCGTCCTCGTCAGGCATGTAGTTGAACACGTGCCGGAACACCTGCCCGCGCCAGCCGCCGTCCTGGCGGGGCAGCTCGGCCAGGATCAGGTCCACCGGCACGTCGGCCCGCTCCACGGCGCCGAGGAAGGCGGCCTGGGTCGTCCGGACGAGGTCCGCGAACGCGGACTGCGGATCCACGCGCACCCGGCAGGGCAGCATGTTGACGTGGTAGCCGACGCGGTCGCGCGCTCCGGGCCCGCGCACGTCCACCGGTGTGCCCACCACCAGGTCGGGACCGGCACCGTGCCGGGCCAGCAGCAGGAAGTAGGCCGCGAACAGCACGCTGCTCTCGACGGCCTTCAGTTCCTTGCGCAGCCGGCTCACCACCGCCGCGGCCTCGGCGGACAGCTCGTGCACCACGCGGGCACCAGCCAGGGTCGGCTCATCCGGCTCTGCCGCCCCGCACCAGAGTCCGTGGGTCGACGGATCGCTCCCCGCGAGGTGACCGCGCCAGTAGGCACGGCTCCGCTCGCTCGGCGCGCTCTCCTCCAACGCCGGCACCTCACCGGCGAGTGCGGCCGGCGGCTCGCCCCCAGCGGCCAGGGCGCCATAGAGCTCGGCGAACTCGGCGACCACCAGATTGGCCGAGTGGCCGTCGAACACGATGTGGTGGACCACGAAGCAGAAGACGTCGCCGCTCTCGCACAGCAGGTGGGCGGCGCGCACCAGTGGCTGCCCCGCCAGCTCGAACGGGATCGCCGCGAAGGCCCGGATGTCGTCCTCCAGGCTCTGCGGGCTCGACCGGATCACCTCGACCTCGATCTGCGCGTCCTCGGGCGGCAGGTACTCCTTGAGCAGCACGCCCTGTCCGCCGTCACCGGCCTCGCGCGGGTGGAAGACCGTGCGCAGCACCTGATGACGGGTCATCAGCGCGTCCACCACCTGCTGGAGTGACCACCACCGCAAGCGCCCGGAGACCTGAACCGCCAGGGGGACGTTGTTGATCCCGCTCCCGCGCATGATCTCGTGCAGGAGCCACAGCGCGTTCTCCTTGGCCGAGGCGTCCGCCGAGCCCTTGCCGTCTGCCGTCCGGCGCACCGAATCCAGCACATCCACCGCCGTCACCCAATCGCCTATGGGACCTGATCGCTGAGGGAGTCTAGGAAGCGCGGGCAGCCTCCCCCCAGAGGCGGAAGGGCAACGCCGGGGGATCGGCACGGCTGCCCTTGTGCACCGGCACCGGGCCCTGCTGATCACCGCGGACGGCACTCGCGCGTTCCCGTCGGCTTCTCCCGCCCGGGCCCGGCGCCCACGAAGAATCGGCGCTCGATGCAAACCGCCGACAGCCGGGTGCCGGCTGTCCGGACGAGAGAGCGCAGCCATGGACCATCTCAGCCTGGTGTGTACGAGCGGCGCCGAGGTACTGGAGGTTCAGGACATCGATCCTGACGCCAACTTCTTCGCTCATGGTGGAAGTTCATTCAAGGCAGCGCGGCTGTGCGGGCGGCTGCGCAAGACGCTGGGACACCCGGTCCCGCTGGAGCTGCTCTTCCAGCACCCCGTGCTGCGGGAGTTCGCGACGGTGCTGGCTCGGCTGCCCGCCGCCGTCACCCCACCCGCCGCCGCGCCGAGCGCGCCCGCGGCCGAGCGCCTGCCCGTCACACCCGCCCAGCAGCGCTCGCTGCTGCGGGACCACGAGCACCGGACGCTCGGCGCGCCGGCCCACGTGCGCACGGTGCCCTGGTGCGTGCTGCTGGAGGGCCCGATCAAGGTACCGGCGCTGGCCGCCGCCCTGACCGCGCTTGCGGCCCGCCACGACGCCCTGCGCACCGTCTTCGAACTACGCGACGGAGTGGGCGAGGCAAGGGTCCTGCCGACGGCCGAGGTCTCCCTTCAGGTGCACGACCTCTCCGGGCTGCCTCCCGAGAGCCGGCTGCCACGGGCCCTGGAGCTCGCCGCCGAGACCACCGCACTCGCCTTCGATCCACGCGAACCGCCCCGGCTGCGCGCGGTGCTCCACCGGCTCGCCCCGGACCGGTCCGTCCTCCTGCTGGTCAGTGACCACATCGTCTCCGACGGTCGCTCAGCCGACATCCTCGGCATGGACCTGGCCCGCCTCTACACCCGCGATCTGGTCCGGGACGCCCCCGAACTCCCCGATGTCCCCGTGCAGTTCTCCGCCTGGGTGGCCGAGCGCCACGGCCCCGCGGGCCTGCGGGACCAGCGGGCACGGCTGCTGCCGTACTGGAGGCCCGAGGTGGCCGGCAACCGCTTCTTCCCCCACCTCGACCTGCCGATCACCCGGTCGGCGGGTCGCGAGCCGGCTGCCGGGGGCATCCGCCACCGCAGTGTGATGCCCAACGGCACGGCCGACGCCATGGAGGACTACGCGCGACGGCACAGCATCACGCTCTTCACCGTCCATGTCGCGAGCTTCGTCTCGTACCTGCACGCGGTGACCGGCGAATGCGACATCACCATCTGCGCGCCCGACGACCTGCGGGGGGCGGACGACGGGGATCAGACGGTCGGCTGGCTCGCCACGGCCGTGGCCCTGCGCTTCCGGCTGCCGCCGCGGCCCGCGTTCGACGATGTCCTCGCGGAGGCCCGACGCGTCCTGCTGGGTGCCATGAACCACCGCGGCCCCGGCTACCGCGATGTCCTGGATGCCGGCAGCACCCCCCAGCAGGGCGCGCCCACCGTCATCTTCTTCGAGTACACGGAGGGGGACGACGCCCAGGACGCGGCCCTGCTCTTCGCCGACACCCCGGCCACCGGCCTGCCGCTCCCGATGGCCGGGACGACGGCCGGCCTGTCCCTCTGGTCCCGCCGGACCCCCGAGGGCCTGGTGACGAGGGTCGTCCACGGCGGCAACCACCTCGACGAGGCGGCCATGGAGGACTTCCTCGCCGGCTGGCGCGCACTGGCGAACCGCGCGCTCGGCGCCCCCCGACTGCCGCTGGCCGGGCTGCTCCAGGAGAGCGGCGGGGACCGGACGGCATGACCCCGGCCCAGCAGGCGGCAGCGCCCGGCAGCCGGGCACCTCCCCGCCCGGCGGGCTCCGACCTCCCCCCAGATCCCGCACTCCGGCCCTGGGCCCCGCGTCCCACCTTCGCAACGAAAGGCATCCGCATGACCACGTATCCGCAAGAGACGGCTCTCCGGCCCCGCTCGGAACGGGGCGACGGGATACGGCTCCCCCGCTTCACCCTCCAAGACCTGCCCGCGTTCGACTTCGCCCTGCCGATCGTCCCCGAACTGGTGGCTCCCGAGGAGGTGCCCGCGCCCTGGGCCTACAAGCGCTTCCGCGACTTGGAGGCCAAGGAGGCCTTCCGCACCCTGCTGCTGAAGGAGATCGACAGTGCCTTCGAAGAGCTGGCCCCCGGCTCCGCGGCCGAGGCGAGCACCGCGCTGCGACACCTGCTGAACCAGATGACCGAGAAGGGCGCGGTGGTCCTCGCGGACATCGTCGACGCCCAGGCCTTCCGGACACTGGTCGAGCGGTACGACGGGATCATGGCCCAGGAAGGCAGCGGCAGTTTCATCCACCGCTTCGTCGACCTGCGCAGGAGCATCGGGCTGCTCACCGATCCCGCGGTCAACCAGCCGTTGCTCCACCCGCTGATGGTCGCCCTCATCTCCTACGCTGTCGGCGGGCCGGTACGGATCGTCGACGCCCGGGCGAAGGACGCCGAACCGTTGTCGGTCCTGGCGCAGGACAACATGCTCCACATCGACAACACCCCCTTCAACGACGAATACAAGATCCTCGTCACCTGGCGGCGCGGCACGACCGAGGGCCCCTCCGGCCAGAACTTCACGTTCCTGCCCGGTACCCACAAGCTCGCCCGGAGCTGCTTCACCGACGACGAGAGCACCACGTGGTCGAGTGAGAACGCCTCGATCTTCACCACTCCCGACAGCATCAGGAAGGTCTTCGCGGCCCAGCAGCGGCTCAACAACGAGACGCGGCCGGCCGTCGTCGAGGTCTGCGACCCCGAGCGCCCGCTCAGCAGCGTGTTCGCCGCCGGCTCGCTGGTCCACCATCGCTTCCGGACCGCGTCCGGCCAACCCCGGAGCTGCGTCATCGTGGCCTTCCACCGGGTCGCCGACAACCCCGGCCGGCTGGTGAGCGACATCGAGGACACCCCGAACGCGTCGTTGAGCGAGCTGCTCACCTGCGGTGCCGCTGACGAGTCGTACGGTCCGCGGTTCCTCGCGCTCCTGAAGGCATCGGCTGGGGAGATCGCCGATCTGCTGGCCAGGTGGGGGCGCCGGCCCGACCGCCCCGTGCCCCTGCCGCTGCCCGAGCAGACACTCAGCGGGCAGCGCTTCGACGAGTGGATGGCCGCTGCGACCGAGGCCCCGAAGGTGCAGGAGATCCGGGACCGCGAGCAGGTCGTCCCGTTCGGGGAGATCCTGCTGCGCGAGGAGTTCTTCGACCTGGTCTGGCGCCTGATGCGCTTCGACAAGCACGGCCCGTTGGACCTGATCCTCCACCACGACAATCACGAGGAGCCCCGGAAGTGGGCGCGCAACCTCATCCGTGAGGCCTCCAAGGACCGCCTGCACGAGCGGCTCGCGGGCTGGAGCCAGGACCTCGAACAGCCCCGGCCCTCGGACGCCCTGTTGCCCCGGCAGGTGCGGGACCTGGTGACGCAGGTCCTCGACCTGGTGAAGCTGGACGGGTCCCAACAGCCCCCCGCGGACTGGCGGGGCGACCTGTCGGGCATGAGCCCCGAGGTGGCCGGGCTCTCGGTGACCCAGTTGCTCCGCGACCTCTCCGAGGCCGTGGTTCGCTGCGAGGACCTGCCGGCCTACCTGTCGACCTGCCTGTTCGTCTTCTGGGCGGTGGACGCCGCGTACAGCCTGGACGGCAGGCGGAACACCGCGGTCCAGGCCATCTCGCTCCGACTGCTGCGGCACTACGTCCTCCTGTCCCTCACCTCGGCCGGGTGAGCCGAACCACCGGACTGTCCTGCGCCCCTCCAGCCGGTACCGATCGAGGATGCCGACATGACCCGCACCTTCGAAGAACTCGTCGGTGAGGCCGAGTCGGCACTCGATGGACAGCGGGTCCGTGGACAGCTTGAAGGGCGAGCGGCCGGCCGGACCTTGCCGCTCTTCAGCAGAAGGCTGACTTCGTGGCCGACTTCGCCGGCCGCCACCACGCCTGCGTGCACGTACTGTTGAGCGTCATGGACGGCTTCGTCAACGAGTTCACGGGACCGCGGTGGGTGCCGTGCGTGCCGAAGGGCCGTACCCGCCGGTCGGCGGGTACGGCCCTGGTGGCGCGGGGTCGGTGATCGTCAGCGTTTGAAGGACTTCAGGAAGAGGAAGTCCCGGACGCGGGAGCCGCGCAGGTATCCGTTGCCTCCCCTGCCCTTGTTCCAGGCGCCGTCGAAGTAGTTGTTCTCGATCTGGAGGTTCTTGGCGACCTCGGTGACGACGGGGTGGGAGCCGGTCATCTCGCCCCTGATCCCGCGAACCCAGGAGTTGGCGGCCCATTTGACGACGATGCCGTGCACGGCGGCGTCGGGGGCGAGGTTGCCGTAGTCGTGGGTGGCGCAGTTCGGGGCCGGATCGGTGCACTCGGCGGCCAGGCCGTCGGTCTGCCGGGTGAAGGTGAAGTCCTCGAACCCGACGTCCGTGATCATCTGACGCAGCGCGTTTCTAGTCCGCGGCCAACGCGGACAGGACGTCGAGGCGAGCCGCCCGCACAGCCGGGGTCAGCGCCGCGAGGACGCCGACGATCACGGCAGCCGCCGCCAGTTCCGCAAGGGTGATCCAGGGCACTGACAGGATGGTTTGCCCCTCACCCGCCATGCGATGGAGGGCGATCCCCCAAGCGATGCCGAGCGACACTCCTGACAGAGCCCCCAAAGCAGTGATCACGACCGACTCCAAGCGGACCATACGGCGGACTTCGCGGCGTGAGGCGCCGACCGCGCGCAGCATGCCGATCTCGCGCGTCCGTTCCCCGACCGACATGGCCATCGTGTTGGCCACGCCCAGCACCGCGATGACGACCGCGAGGGCCAGGAGCCCGTACGCCATCGAGAGCATCTGGTCGACGCCGCTTCGGACGGATGCCTTGTAGGCCGCCCGGTCCTGCACGGCCAGCTGCGGATACCCGGCCAGCGCCGTGGTGAGCGCCTTCCCGACCGCTGTCGGGTCCGCGCCGCGGGCCGCAAAGGCAAACAGGGTGGTGTCGGAGGCGGTGGGAGCCAGGGCGGACAGGACGTCGAATCCGACGCTGGGCGCGAGTCGTGCCCGGCCCATCGACATGCCGGGCGGTTCTTGGCGTTGAACGGCGCCGATCGTCAGGGTCACCGGGGCGCTGCCCGGTCCGGCGAGGGTGACGTGGCCGCCGATGCCGACGCCGAGTCGCTCGGCCATGGCGTCCACGAGGACGACCTGGCCGTGGGCGAGCGCGGCCTGCGGGTCGCCCGCGGTGTACGTCTCGTGCATCGCGGTGGGGAAACCGGGCTCGTCGCCGTAGACGGTGGTGGACAGCGTGGTCGATCCCGCGGTGAGCGTGGCCTTGGTGATCCGTTCCCTGACGACCTCGCCGATTCCCGGTACGCGCCGCGCCGTCCCGGCGGCCTCGGGTCCGAACTGCGCCTGCGAGTGCTGTCCGCTGATGATGAAGTCCGCGCCGAGCATCCGGTCGGTGCGTGCCGCCATGGAGTCCGAGGCGGAGGCCGCCGAGACGGCCATCGCCGTTGCGACGCAGATACCGATCATCAGCGCGGCAGAGGTGGCGGCAGTGCGGCGCGGGTTGCGCAGCGTGTTCCCGACGGCGATGGCGCCGATCGGCCCGAAGAGCCGCGGGAAGGCGGCCGTCAGGACCGGGACGACGCCGCAGACAAGAGCGGGCCCGAGCGGGAAGAAGGCGATCAGGGTCAGGATCATGCCCGGCGCCGTCGCGGCATGGCCGGCGATCAGCAGACCGGCCCCGGCCAGCAGCAGCGCCGCGCCGGTCAGCGTGCGGCCCCGGCCGGGCCGGGTGCTCGGCGCGGCCGCCTCGCGGAGAGCGGCCATCGGCGGGATGCGTCCCGCACGCCGCGCCGGGATCACCCCGGCGGCCAGCGTGGCCACGATGCCGACGGCGTAGCCGACCAGCACGGCAGCGGGCCCGACGACCAGCGAGGTCGAGCCCAGGTCGAGGCCGAAGGCGGCCATCGCCGCGTGCAGCCCGACGGCCAGCCCGATCCCGGCGCCGATGCCGAGGGTGGAGCCCAAGAGGCCGAGGACCAGGGCTTCGAGCAGGACGGACCGGTTCACCTGCCCGCGGCTCGCGCCGATCGCACGCAGCAGGCCGAGCTCGCGGGTCCGGGCCCCGACCAGCATCGAAAACGTGTTGAAGATGAGGAGCACGCCGACCAGGACGGCCACCACCGCGAAGCCCATCATCACCATGCCGAGGAAGTCAGTGGTCTGACCGGCCCCGTTGTTCGGGCTCACGGCGGTCGGATCCTTGGCCTGGACCTGGACCGCGCCGCCCAGGGCGGCCGCCAGGCTGCGACGGAGATCGGCGGGCGTCACACCGGCAGCAGCGTCCACCCGGATCGAGGTGGCCGCGCCGGGCTTGCCGAGCAGCCGCTGCTGGGCAGTGGCGGTGTCGACGTAGATGCGGGTGTTGCCCTGGCTGGCGGCCTTGAAGTCGGCGATGCCGGTGACCCTGGCCTCGAACGTGCCGGGGACGGCGACCACCCGGATCGTGTCCCCGATCCGCACGTGGGCGCGGTCAGCCGAGATGCGGTCGAGCACGGCCTCGTCAGGGCCCTGCGGGGCACGGCCGCTGGCGAGCCGCACCGGCGACCGGTCGGAGTCGAACCAGTTGCCTGCCAGTACGGGGATGCTGCTCTTGGCGCCGAAGCCGGACATCCCGCCGGCCGCGTCGATCGCCTTGTCCTGTGAGTCGGTCAGCGTCGCGGTGTCGACCGTGACGTCGGGGTACGCCGCCGCCACGCCCGGCACGGCGCGCACCTTCCCGACCAGGGCGTCGGCGTCCGGCAGCGTGCCGCCCTCGCCGACCACGGCCCGCTGCACCGCGTCGCCGACCTCGGCCGGCCCCGTGCCCGCCGGCAGCGGGGCAGTGACGGTGACGTCCGGGGCGCTCGCCGCCGCGGCGTCCTCCAAGGCCCCGTTGATCGTGCCGGTGAAGATCATCGTGCCGGTGACGAAGGCCACCGAGAGCACCACGGCAAGGCAGGACATCGCGAGTCGTCCTTTGTGCGCGAAGATGCCGCGCAGCGCCACCTTCAGCATCAGCGGTGCCCCCCGCCCTGGCGCATCCGCTGCAGGACGGCCTCAGCGGTCGGGGACCGCAGCTCGCCGGCCACCCGGCCGTCGGCGAGGAAGACCACGCGGTCGGCGAAGGACGCGGCGGTCGGGTCGTGGGTCACCATGACGACGGTCTGTTCGAGCTCGTCCACGCTCCGGCGCAGCAGCCGCAGCACCTCGGTCCCGGCCTGGGAGTCCAGGTTCCCCGTGGGCTCGTCGGCGAACACGATGTCCGGCCGGCCCGCGAGGGCGCGTGCACAGGCGACCCGCTGCTGCTGCCCGCCGGACAGTTCCGAGGGCCGGTGGCACAGCCGGTCCGTCAGGCCGAAGGCCACCACGATCTCGTTGAGCCAGGCCCGGTCGGGCGTGCGGCCCGCGATCGCCATGGGCAGGGTGATGTTCTCCAGGGCGGTCAAGGCCGGGATGAGGTTGAACGACTGGAAGATGAAGCCGATCCGGTCGCGGCGCAGCTCGGTGAGCTCGCGCTCGCGCAGCGCGGTGAGCTCGATGTCGTCGATCCGGATTCGGCCGCCGTGCACCGAGTCCAGGCCCGCCAGACAGTGCATCAGGGTCGACTTGCCCGAGCCGGACGGGCCCATGATCGCGGTGAACGCGCCGCCCTCGATCTCGACGTCGACGGCGTCCAGCGCTGTGACCTTCGCGTCGCCCGTGCCGTGGATCTTGGTGATCTTCTCGCCGCGGGCGGCGGGCTCGGACACGGGAGCCGGTGCCCGGCCGGAACCCGGTGCTTGATCCGGAGCGGGTGCTCGGTCGAGAGTCATGCGGATGCTCCATCCTTCGAAGATCGTCAGGTATCGGATGGCTTTCCACGATGGCGGTCGCGGCCGGTCCGCCGGATCAGGCCGCGGCACGGAGTCGGTGTCCGGGCCCCGGGCCCGGACACCGTGTGCGCCCCTGGTCGGAAGTACAGGTCCGAAGATGCGACCGCAGATGGATGACCCGCCCACGCGCCCGCGGATAGTGTCAGGACGTGCACCTTCGGCCCCCGCTCACCAAACGGCTGACCCGCGTCCAACTCGTCGGCCTGGACGTCGCGGTCGGCATCGCGCTCCTGCTGTGGGGGCGTCCCACCGACGCCCAGCTCGCCACCGCCGGACTCTCGCTCCCGGGCTGGTACGCGCTGTTGACCTTGCTGGCCTGCGCGGTGGCGGCCAAACGGCTGTGGCCCCGGCTGGCCCTCGGGGTGTCGCTGGCGACGTACGCCACGATGGCGGCCTACGGGTTCGTCAAGTTCCCGTCGCTGGCGGTCGCGTTCTGCCTCTACCAGTTCGCGCTCTCGCAGCCACGGTCCCGGGCCTTGGTCGGCCTGGTGCTCGCCGAGGCCGTCGTCGGCGTCGGCATGGCGATGGGCAGCGGCTCGGTGCTCTTCGACAGCGCGTGGGCCGCGATGTGGTTGGGACAGAGCGCGCCGATCGTGGCCTTCTGGGCGGCCGGCATGATGATCAGGTCACAGCGCGCCCACGACGCCGGGCTGCGGGCCCAGGCGGAACGCCAGGCGCAGGCCCGCATGGAGGAGGCGCAGCGGACGGTCATCGAGGAACGTCTGCGCATCGCCCGCGAGTTGCACGACGTGATGGCCCACAGCATGAGCGTGATAGCCGTGCAGGCCGGCGTCGGCCGCCACGTCATCACCGGACACCCCGACGAGGCCGCCAAGGCGCTGACCGCGATCGAGACGGTCAGCCGCACGGCTCTGCGCGAGATGCGGGCCCTGCTCGACGTGCTGCGGGAGGAGCCACCCACCGCCGACACGGCGGCCCCCTCGGACCTGGCGAAACCCGGCCTGAGCGACCTCCCCTCCCTGATCGAGCAGACCGGCCGCACCGGGCTCCAGGTCGAGCTGCGGATCAGAGGCGCCGCCCGGCAGCTCCCGCCGTCGATCGACCTGGCCGGCTACCGGATAGTCCAGGAGGCGCTGACCAACTCCGTCAAGCACGCTGCGACCGCCCGCGCCCGGGCCCAGGTCAGCTACCACCCGGACGGCATCGAGATCGAGGTGACCGACGAGGGCCGCGACTGCGCCGGTCCGCCCGGCCGCCCCGGCCCCGCCGTCGCGCCCGACAGCCCTGGTGGCCATGTCGGTCACGGCCTGATCGGCATGCAAGAACGGGTCGCGCTCTCCGGCGGCGACTTCGCCGCCGGCCACCTCCCGCTCGGCGGCTTCCGCGTCTGGGCCCGGTTCCCCACCGGGGAATCGGCGTGAGCGGGGACCTGAGCGGGGACGTGCGGGTGGTGATCTGCGACGACCAGGCCCTCGTCCGCGCCGGCTTCCGAGTACTCGTCGACACTACGCCGGGCCTCACGGTGGTCGGCGAGGCGAGCGACGGAGCCGAAGCGGTCGAGGTCATCCGACGGGAACGGCCCGACGTCGCCCTGATGGACATCCAGATGCCCGGGATGGACGGGATCGAGGCCACCCGGCGACTGCTCGGCGGCGAAGACCCACCACCGGTGCGGATACTGATACTCACCACCTTCGACCTCGACCGTTATGTGTTCACCGCGCTCCACGCGGGCGCCAGCGGCTTCCTGCTGAAGGACACCCCACCGGAAGACCTCCTCGCGGCCATCGGCGTCATCGCCGACGGCGAGGCTCTGCTCTCCCCCCGCGTGACCCGGAAACTGGTGGCCGAGTTCACCAGGCGCCCCCAGGTGGCGGTCGGAGCGAACCGCCGCCTCGACGAGATCACCGACCGGGAGCGCGAGGTTCTCGTCCTGATCGCGAATGGCATGTCCAACACGGAGATCGCCGACGAACTGCACCTGTCGCACTCCACCGTCAAGTTCCACGTCAGCAGACTCCTCGCCAAGCTCGGTGCCCGGGACCGAGCCCAGCTCGTCATCGCCGCCTACGAGAGCGGCCTCATGAACCACCGGTGAATCGGCCCTCTCGCTTCCGCCGTGGTCCCTCGGGACTCGCCACCCAGTGGGGTGCACTTCCCAGCCGACCCCGCACTCGCGTTCCACCCGCGGGCTGGTCCGGCAGGGCGGGCCGGTCCGGCTCTGGGACTCCGTGGCCGAGCTGATCACCCGGTGGCGCGTCGCGGGTGAGCCCACGGGCGAGCGGCTGCGGATGGTCGTCAGCGCCGAGGGCCAGCGGATCGAGTGGGACTGATCCCGGAAGACAGGGGCCCTGTCCGGTAGGCCCCATGCACGACGACGCCCCGTGCGGTCTCGCTGACCGTGCGGGGCCTCTTGCGTGCTCCGACGTGACGGTATGCTCAGCAGAACTGGTAGTCACGTGTGTTGGGGTCGGCCATGACCGTCCAGGGGACGTCGCCCTGCCCCACGTCGGCGATTGTCGCGCCGAGGTCCTTCAAGCCTGCGACCAGCCCCGCCTGATGGGCCGTCGAGGTGGTGGCCAGGTCGAGGTGCACCCGGTTCTTCACCGTCTTGGGTTCCGGGCGGGCGATGAGGTCGATGCGGACGGCCGCGGGGTCGGGGTAGGCGAAGCCGACCGGTTCGAGGTTGGTCACGCCGGGGCCCTCGCTGTCGACACCCCAACCGAGTGCCTCGGTCACCGGGCCGGCGGTCGGACCGTCGAGCCGTCAGCTTGTTGTTTTACCTCCGGTGATCAACTCGAGGTTGTTCGAGCTGGTCACCCACATGGGGATCTGCCAGACAAGGCGACGACCTCCGTCTCACGCTGTGTGATGTCGAGTCGCACAACAGAGCCGGAGGTCGTCGGTGTCGATTGTGGTCCCTGAAGCCGTTCGCGAGCAGGCAATCTCGGAACTGTCCTCCTTTCGAATGGACTTGTACGCCGCGATGCCCCGCCGCGCGGACGCCCTG
>NZ_JBHTWX010000103.1:0-33353 GCF_042792155.1 Kitasatospora sp. NPDC056651
AATACGACCCCGGGTCTGACCCGCCCGGCCGGCCGCCGCCCTGGCGCCGGCCCGCCGTCGCCAAACGCCACCCCGGGCCGGCGACAGCGGGACGAGGCCGGCCGGGGTGACGGCCGGCGCCGAGCCGGTCAGGGTGACGATCGTCAGGGCGGCCAGGGTGGCAGTGGTACGGGCACGCATGCTTGGTTCCCCCCAAGTGACGCTGGTGCGTCGGCAGTTCCGGTTGCTCCGGTATCTCCGGGATGCGCGGCACCGGCCTGGACCGCAGGGGGATCCGAGAATTCTTCGGGGGTCACCCGGGGGGTCGGGATCGGGGTGATCTCGGGGTTCTCTCCGGGCCGCCAGGCCTCGTTCCGGCACTCGCGCCACCGTACGATCGAAGTACGAAAGCAAGCGGGATGCGGCACCGGACGGCGGCCGACCCGAGGGGAGAAGAGGAACGGACATGGCTGAGCTCTGGAAGTCGCTGCCCTCCTGGGTGCGCAACATCGTCATCCCGGTGCTGGTCCTGGTGCTGGCCTGGAACATCGTCGCGTTCGTGTTCGGCGTCGTCGGCGCCCTGCTCTCGATCGTGATCAAGCTGCTGGTGGTGGTCGGCATCGCGGCCGCCGTGGTGATCCTGGTGAAGAAGGCAGCCAAGAGCTGACCGGCTCCCCCGGTACCGCCGTACCGTCGTCCAGAGGCCCGGCCCCCTTCACGGGGAGCCGGGCCTCGGGCGTTTCCCGGGGGCGTCGTCCGCCTACCGGTTGCGGTAGTAACCGAAGAGGTCCGCGATGACGTGGGTGGTGCCGGCGTTGTTCGCGATGTCGAACCGGCCCTGGCCGTCCACCGGGATGGTGGTGTGGTTGGGGACGTCCAGCCCCGGGCTGGCGTTCAGGTTGCTGGTGCCGGGCTTGGCCGTCCCGGTGGCCCAGGCGGTCAGGTGGGTGAACTCGACCGTCCCGGTCGCGGTCAGGTTGACCACCGCGGCGGTCGCGCCGGCGGGCACGCCGCCGACCGTACGGCTGGAGAAGGGCCCGAACGGGGCGCTCTCCCGCGAGTCGAGCAGGCGGCTCGGCGTGACCGGGGTGAACAGGCCCTTGCCGTCCGGGCCGTAGTAGCCGGAGACGTCGACCACGAGGTGCGAACGGGAGGCGTTGGTGTAGAGCTCGACGCTGCCGTCCGCGCCCAGCGGGACCACCACCTGGTTGGCGATGTTCCGGCCCGGCACGGTGTTCAGGTTGGACCCGGCCGCGGGGCGCTGGGTCCCGCCCGGGTAGACCGCGACGAAGCCCGCCGAGGTGGACTCGGTGGCCGTCACGTTGAGCACCGCCGAGGTCGCGCCCGCCGGGACGCCGCCCGCGCCGGCGATCTTCAGCCGGCGGGCGTTGCCCGAGGTCAGCGGGGTGTTGTCGGACCGGGTGTCGAGCAGCCGGGCCGGGGCGACGGAGGCGAACCGGTCGGTGCTGCCGGCCGTGAAGTAGCCGAGCACGTCGGCGACGGCGTGCACGTTGCCGGAGTTGTTGCGGACCACCACGGTGCCGTTCGGGCCGATCGGCACCGTCACCAGGTTGGCGACGTCCTGGCCGGGGCCGAAGTTCACGTTCGAGGTGCTCGGCCGGGCGGCGGCGGACGGGTAGACGTCCAGGTGGCTGGTCGAGGTGCCCTGGGTGGCGGTCAGGTTGAGCACCACGGCCGTGGCCCCGAGGGGCACCAGGTTCCCGGCCGAGCCGGAGACGCGGTTGCGGACGTCCAGGTCGATCGTGGAGCCGGGGCCGAGCATCCGGGAGCCGGCCTGGCGGGTGTCCAGGATGCGGGTCGGGGCGATCGCGGTGAAGCCGGACGGCGCGTAGTCGACGGTGACCTGCCGGGTGCCGGTCGCGGTCGATCCCGCGTCGTCGGTCACGACGGTCTTCACGGTGTACGTGCCGGGCTTGGCGTACACGTGGCGCTCGGTCGACAGGACCGCGTTCGGCACGGTCGGGCCGGTGCCGTCGCCGAAGTCGAAGGAGTAGCGGGCGATCCGGTACGGGCCGGTGGCGGTCGCGGTGGCCTTCACGCCGAGCGGGTCGCTGCCGTCGTCCTGGGCAACCGCGACGGCGGCGGCGAGCGGCTTGTCCTCGTTCACCTGGACCGGTTGGTCCGGCTCGCCGGTGACCGAGCCGCCGCGGCCGTCGGTGACGGTGACCTTCGGCCGGTAGCTTCCGGGCGCGGCGTAGGTGTGCCGCACGGTCGGCTCGGCGGAGGTCACCGGCGCGGTGCCGTCGGCGAAGTCGAAGGTGTAGTCGAGCTTGGTGTTCCAGGTGTTGGTCGCCGTGGCGGTGAGCTCGACGGCGAACGGCGCGGGGCCGGTCGAGGGCGGGTGCTCGACCCCGCGCGTCTCCAGCCGGACGTCCTGGAGGCCCACGACCTCGTACGCGCCGCGGTCGCGGACGCCGTCCGGGCCGGTCCGGCCGGCGTCGGGGTGGGCGACCGGGCCGTGGCCGAGCAGGTCGACGGGCGGAACACCGGGCAGGTCCGGGCCGGCGGAGTCGATCGCGGCGCTGAAGCCCAGACCGCTGACGGTCTTGGGGACCGACAACGGGTAGAAGGCGCCGTCGAACGCCACACCGGTGTTCAGGTCGTGCCTGCCCTGGCCGGTCGCGGCGTACAGGTCCGCGGCGGTCTTGTAGACGGCGCCGGCCCACTTGTAGGTGTCGTTGCCGGGCCACCGCACGGCGTTGTAGTCGGCGGTGGTCCCCGCGATCGAACCGGCGGACAGCTGCACGGTGCCCAGGCCCACGACGTTGTCGGTGATCGTGGCGTGGTCGGAGGAGCCGGCCAGCTCGATGACGGTCCCGCCCTGATGGGGTGTCTGCGAAGTGTTGGTGAGCATTATGCGGGTGCGGTAGGACACGTTCCGCTTCGGGGCGCCCCCGGCGCGCGCCCGTGACGCCCCCTGGACCTGCGGCGATCCGCTCGCTACCGTGTTGGGCGTCGTGTGCAGGCAACACCGCCTGCGACGCGGGAGCTCGGAGCACCGGGCTGAGAGGACGCTGACCGGGACGTCGACGGACGGACCGACGGCTGCGTCGACCGCAGGAACCTGACCGGGTAATGCCGGCGTAGGGAGTAGAGGTCTGATGACCACGTTCGAAGCACAGCCGCAGTCTGTCCAGGGCGCCCCCAGCAGCGAGCGCACCGGCTACCCGACCCCGGCCTGGCGCAAGGCCCACCGCGAGGGGTCGCGCCCGGACCTCCGGGTCCCGTACCGCGAGGTGCTGCTCACCAACGGCCGGACCGTTCCGCTGTACGACACCTCCGGCCCGTACACCGACCCGTCCTACGAACCCGACGTGCGGCGCGGCCTGCCCGCGCTGCGGGACGCCTGGATCCGCCAGCGCGGCGACGTCGAGGAGTACGACGGCCGCGAGCCGCGCCCCGAGGACGACGGGATCAAGCACACCTCGCCGCGCGGCGGGAACCTGCGCAACCTGGACGCCGTCTTCCCCGGCCGCCCGCGCCGCCCGCTGCGCGGCCGCGGTGGTGCCGCCGTCACCCAACTCGCTTACGCCAAGCGGGGTGTGGTGACGCCGGAGATGGAGTTCGTGGCGCTGCGCGAGGGCCTCGCGCCGGAGTTCGTGCGCGCCGAGGTGGCCCGCGGCCGGGCGGTCATCCCGGTCAACGTGAACCACCCGGAGGTGGAGCCGGCGATCATCGGCACCGACTTCCTGGTCAAGATCAACGCCAACATCGGCAACTCGGCGGTCACCTCCTCGATCGAGGAGGAGGTGGAGAAGATGACCTGGGCCACCCGCTGGGGCGCCGACACCGTCATGGACCTCTCCACCGGCCGCAACATCCACACCACCCGCGAGTGGATCCTGCGCAACTCGCCCGTGCCGATCGGCACCGTGCCGCTCTACCAGGCCCTGGAGAAGGTGGACGGCAAGGCCGAGGAGCTGAGCTGGGAGGTCTACCGGGACACCATCGTCGAGCAGTGCGAGCAGGGCGTGGACTACATGACCGTCCACGCCGGCGTGCTGCTGCGCTACGTCCCGCTCACCGCGCGCCGCAAGACCGGCATCGTCTCGCGCGGCGGCTCGATCATGGCGGCCTGGTGCCTGGCGCACCACCAGGAGAACTTCCTCCACACCAACTTCGAGGAGCTCTGCGACATCCTCGCCGCCTACGACGTCACCTTCTCGCTCGGTGACGGCCTGCGCCCGGGCTCGATCGCGGACGCCAACGACGAGGCGCAGTTCGCCGAGCTGAAGACCCTCGGCGAGCTCGGCCGGATCGCCCGCGAGCGGGACGTCCAGGTGATGATCGAGGGCCCGGGCCACGTCCCGATGCACAAGATCAAGGAGAACATGGATCTCCAGAAGGAGATCTGCGACGAGGCGCCGTTCTACACCCTCGGCCCGCTGACCACGGACGTCGCCCCCGGCTACGACCACATCACCTCGGGCATCGGCGCCGCGATGATCGCCTGGTGGGGCACCGCGATGCTCTGCTACGTCACCCCCAAGGAGCACCTGGGCCTGCCCAACCGGGACGACGTCAAGACCGGCGTGATCACCTACAAGATCGCCGCCCACGCCGCCGACCTGGCCAAGGGCCACCCCGGCGCCCAGGCCTGGGACGACGCCCTCTCCGACGCCCGCTTCGAGTTCCGTTGGGAGGACCAGTTCAACCTGGCCCTCGACCCGGAGACCGCCCGCGGCTTCCACGACGAGACGCTCCCCGCCGAGCCCGCCAAGACCGCCCACTTCTGTTCGATGTGCGGTCCGAAGTTCTGCTCGATGAAGATCAGCAAATCCATCAATGAGAAGTTCGGCAACGGCGCGGCCTCGCCCGAGTACGACGAGGAGGCCGTCGAGGGCATGAAGGCCATGTCCGAGGAGTTCAAGGCCCAGGGCAACAAGGTCTACCTCCCCCTCGCGGACTGACCCGGCCGCCGGCGGAGACGCGGTGCCGGGAAGCGGAGGAGCTTCCCGGCACCGCCCTCGGACCGCTCATTCGACCACCGTCCTCGACGACGGAGTCGAAGCGGCGCAACTGGCCTTCCATAACTGGTGATTCTGGCTCGCAGCAGAATTTTCAATTGGAGATGTCGCCTGCCCGGCCGCAGGATTGATCACATGGAGAACGCGAGAGCACGCACGGAATCGAAGGCCGAGGCCAGGGCCGGGACCAAGCGCATCCGGCTCCTCCTGGGAGTGTCCCTGTTGTCCGCCGGCCTGCTCGCCGGAGCCTTCGGCTACGGCGCCGCCAACCTCGTTCCGACCTTCAACTCCGTGCCGCTCGACATGAGGCTCCACTTCCACACCGAGCTGATGAAGATGAACGGCATCACCATGCAGGGGGCGATGGCGGTTTCGGCCCTCGGCTCTCTTGCCCTGGCCGCCTCGGCGCGCGACCGCACCCGGGTCCTCGCGGGCACGGCGGGAGCCCTGATCGTCACGTCCTTCCTGATCACCCGGTTCGGGAACGTCCCGATCAACGGCCGCATCAAGCAGTGGGCCGCCACCGCACCGCCCGCCGACTACGTGGAAATCCTGCGTCGATGGGAACTGTTCAACGTCGCCCGCACTTTGACCGCGGTAGCGGCGTTCGCCGTCCTGGTCTCCCTTGCCCTACGACAGGCAGGGCGAGCCGGTGCTTGATCCGCATCGCGAGCGCGGCCAGGGCCAGGCCCATCGTCGGCCAGGTGAACGGGCCGCGCCGGTGTGAGGTGGTGCTGATCGCGGTCCGCCCGGTGTACCGGGACGGGACCAGGAACGGCTGGAGCCCTGAGACCACTCCGACGGGGGCGGCCCGGAGGAGACCACCGCGGAGTACCGTGGGAGGCAGACAACCGAGGACATTCCGCACACCGGCATCAGCGCCGACGTCGCCCTGGGTCGTGACGGGTCCCTCGTGGACCGGACGGGCGGCTTCGCATGATGCCGATTCCTCTTCCCGTTTCCGCCTCTTCCGGGCCGTGGTCGGTGCCCGGCGCCCCGCTGCTGCCGCGGCTGGAGCTGGAGCCGACGATGTCGCGGGAGGGCGTCTTCGACGGCGCCTGGTGGCCCCGCTCGAACCGCGTCCTCGCCGAACTGCCGGACCTGATCACCGCCCTCGGCGCCCACTTCGGGCGCATCGTCCGGGTCGGACTCGACACCTCGGCGTGGGACGGCGTGCCCAGGTCCGTCGCCGCGAACGGCCTGACGATCAGGATCAACTGGTTCGCCGGCAGCGACGCGACGATCAGCGTCACCCGCGGCTTCCAGGACCACTACCTGCTGCTGGTGGTGCCGCCCGGCACCGACCCGGCCACGGCCGCCTCGGCGATGGCGGGTGCCGCAGTGACCGGAAACCACACCCCGGCGGCGGAACTCCTGGAGTGCGCAGATCGCTGATGGTCGCCAATGTGCCGGTCCGGGGCTGACGCCGTCCCGCCGAAGCGCCGCCCCGCGTCGTTCGCTCGGGGCGGCGCCCGGTCGTCGCGTCAGCCGGTCGCGGCGGGTCCCGGTGCGGGCCCGGACGGCGCTGCGGCTTCCAGCGCGCGGCGGATGACCGCCGAGCCGTGCTCGACGGACTCGGCGATCGGTGCGGCCAGGGTGTCGGGCAGGACGTCGGTGTGCCACACGAACCTCGTCCGGCCCCCGGCTTCCGGCAGCGCCTGCATGGAGGCGTGGTGGTGGGACGGGTGGAGGCTCCCGCCGATGACGGTGTAGGCGACCCGCCTCGCCCCGTGATCGAGGTCGACGAGTCACCGTGGCGGTGGTGGGGTGCCGTTCCGACCACGTCCGGTGGTCGGAGCCGGAGACGCGCGACGACCACCGCCTGGTGCTGGTCCGGCGCGGCAGGTTCCGGCGACGGGCCGACGGGGCCGAGGCCGATCTGGACCCGACCGTGGCCTACCTGGGCGCGCCGGGTGAGGAGGAGCGCTTCGCGCACCCGGCCGGCGGCGACGTCTGCACGTCGGTCAGCTTCGAGCCCTCCCTCCTGGGGCGCCCTCTCGCCGCGACGGCGCTGTACGTGGACGCGCGCGTCGATCTCGCCCACCGTCGTCTCGTCGCCGCCGCGGGCACCGGCGACATCGACTACGCGCTGACGGAGGAACTGCTGGGTCTGGTCGCGGTGGTGGTCGGCGAGCCGACCGTCCGCCCGGGACCGGCCGACCGGGCGTTGGTGGCCTCGGCACGTGAGGCGATCGGCGCCGAGGTGCCGGAGGCCGGGGGGCTCTGTGGTCTGGCCGCGCTGTTGGAGGTGTCGCCCTACCGACTGAGCCGGCTGTTCTCACGGGAGATGGGCGTCTCGCTGACGCGCTACCGCAACCGCGTACGGGTCACCCGGGCCATGGACCGACTCGCCGAGGGCGCGCCCGGTCTCGCCGACCTGGCGGCACAGCTCGGCTTCGCCGACCAGGCGCACCTGACGCGCACCGTCCGCGAGCACGTGGGACACACACCCACCGCGTTGCGCCGGCTGCTCGGCCCCGGTTCGCGTGCGTGATGAGGGCCGTCGTGGTGTCGATGCCTCAATTCATTGTCCAATTTTTGCATTTCGCTTGAATCACGCGCTGGACGATATCGCCGTGGTTGTCGGAAATGCGCAGGAAGGGCGCCGATAGGGTGCGGCGCGTTACCTGCTGTGTCACGAGTACCCGAGGAATCCATGACCATCCCGCAGAGCCCGCAGGCCCCGTCGTCGCCCGAGGCGGTTGCCGCGACTCCGTTCCCGTACGCCGAGGCCGCGCAGGCACCGGCACCGGCGCCCAAGAAGAGCAAGCGCAAGAAGATGCTCTCGGTGCTCGGCACGCTCGTGCTGATCGGCGTGGTGGCGATCATCAAGGTCGCCGTCATCGACGCGGTCGACGGACCGGTGCGCGCCAAGGTCGGTGACTGCGTGCGGGTCACCGGAAGCGAGGACCACCCGTCGGTCGACACGGTCGGCTGCGACAGCGGCAAGGCCACGCACTCGGTGTCGAAGGTCATCGAGAACACCTTCGACGCGAACGCCTGTGGCGGCGACTTCGACGCGCTCGCCCAGCAGATGGACAACGAGAAGTTCGTGCTCTGCCTGACGCCGAAGAAGTAGCCGCGCGGGCCTGAGGCCAGGGGGGGATCCGTCGCCGTGAACGAGGACGGCGACGCCGAAGTCCGATGGGCTGACGTGCCGTCATCACCCTGACTGCGCCGCCCCGATCGCCCCGGGGCGGCGCTACGCCGTTCCGGGCCTCTCCACGGCGCCGCCGAAGACCATCCGGTGTCCGCGCGCGGTGTCCACGCACTCGCGGACGCGGTGTCGCCCCGGGGCCGGGGCCGGGGCCGAAAAAACTTTCGCGGGGAGCGATGAGTTCTCGGGGCGGCCGGGGTCTACCCCTGTGCAAGCGATCACGTGACACGGAGGAGACACCGGGATGACCGAGAACCTGGGCGAGCTGACCATCACCCGCGAGCTGCCGGGCGCTCCGGCGGACGCCTTCGAGGCGTACTTCGAGCCGGAGCGGTTCGTCCGGTTCTGGGGGCCGGTGGGCACCCACGTGCCGCTGGAGAGCGTGACGATCGAGGCGGAGGAGGGCGGGCGCTACGACAGCACGATGGTGATCGACGCGACCGGCGAGGAGTACCCGTTGAAGGCCGAGATCGCCGAGTTCCGGGCCGGTGAGTCGTTCACGATGGTGGAGGAGGGCTCGGGCATGCGGTCCACCCTCACCTTCAGCGGGCTCGGCGAGGGCGGCACCCGGGTGGTGCTGCACCAGACCGGGGTGCCGGAGATGTTCCGCGGCCCGGAGGCCGAGGCCGGGCTCAACTCCAGCTTCGACCGGCTGGTCGAGCACCTCGCCGGCCGGGGCTGACCGCCGGGTGGCGCCGCCCCGATCGCCTCGGGGCGGCACCTCTCAGTCCTCGGAGTCCTGCGGGTACCAGCGGAGCTCGACCGTGTTGCCGTCCGGGTCCCGGACGTAGACGGAGGTCGCGGTGCCGGTCGGCCGGTCGGGGGGTATCCGCCGTGGCCGAGCCGGGCCGGACGGCCCGGGAGCGGCCCGGTCTCAGGAGATCGCGCGCAGCCGGGGGGCCGCCGGGGCGAGCAGCCGGTCGAGGTGGGCGGCGGTCCCGTCGTCGGCGGGCAGCAGGACGAGCAGCTGCTGCGCGTCGTCCGGGAGCTCCAGGGTCTCGCGCAGCAGCCGGAGTTCGATGCCGTCCGGGTGGCGCAGGCGGAGCGGTCTGCGGCGGGGGACCAGGTGGTTGCCCAGCCGGCGGGTGAACTCGGGGCCGGCGATCGGGGCGAGTTCGGTGCTGAGCCATTCGGCGGACTCGACCGAGGGGCCGAGCCAGATGTCGAAGGCCTGCTCGTCGGCGATGTCGTCCCAGTCGGCGAACAGGGTGCGGGCGCGCGGGTCGGTGAAGACGTAGCGGGTGAGGTTGGGCGCCGTGGTGTCGAGCAGTCCGGCGGCGCCGAGGACGGCCGCGTAGCCGCTGGTGTGGGCGAGGACGTCGCCGAGGCGGTTGGTGACGGCGGCGATGCCCGGTTCGAGCAGGCGCAGCGTCGCGCGGACGGTGGGCCGCAGTTCGCGCGAGGCGGGGGCGGGCCGGGTGTGGCTGGGGCACCCGCCGCCGGTGATCTTGGTGAGGTAGCGCAGGTGGTTGCGCTCGGCGGGGTCGAGGCTGAGGGCGTCGGCGAGCGCGTTGACCACGGCGACGGAGGGGTTGCGGTCGCGGCCCTGTTCCATCCGGGTCAGGTACTCGACGCTGATGCCGGCCCGGACCGCCAGGTCGGAGCGGCGCAGGCCGGGGGAGCGGCGGCGGCCGTGGTCGGGCAGTCCCAGCGTCTCCGGCTGGATGCTGTCGCGCTTCGCGCGGATGAAGTCCCCCAGTGGTGTGCCCATATGACGAGCGTACGATCGCGGGCGGCGCTGAGGGTGGCCCTGTGGGGGTCAGCCTGGGCACGGCCTGGTTCCCGCCGTGGGGCGGGCGGACAGTGGTGGCCATGGAGACGAACACGCACAAGCTGGTGATCATCCTCGGCAGCGTCCGGGAGGGCCGCTTCGGCCCGGTGGTGTCCTCGTGGGTGGCCGAGCAGGCCGCCGCGCACGGCGGTTTCGAGGTCGAGGTGGTGGACCTCGCCGAGGTCGAGCTGCCGCTCGAACTGCCCGCCGCGTCACCGAAGTTCGCGGGCGACGACTACCCGCGTCCGGCCGGGATGGCGAAGCTGACCGAGGCCCTGGAGGGCGCCGACGCCTTCGTCGTCGTCACGCCGGAGTACAACCACAGCTACCCGGCCTCGCTGAAGGCCGCGATCGACTGGCACTTCACCCAGTGGACGGCCAAGCCGGTGGCCTTCGTCAGCTACGGCGGCGCGGCCGGCGGCCGGCACGCGGTGCTGCACCTGGAGAACGTGCTGACCGAGCTGCACGCGGTGACCATCCGGGACGGCCTGGCCTTCCCGAACTACTTCACCGCCTGGGCGGACGGCCGCCCGAACGACCCGCAGGCGCCCGGCTACGCCAAGGTCCTGCTGGACCAGCTGTCGTGGTGGGCGGGCGCGTTGAAGAACGCGCGGGCCGCCGCGCCGTACCCGGCGTAGCCGAAGGAGGGGGGCCAGACCGACGGAGTACCTGAAGCTGCCCGGCACCGACCTGGAGGTCAGCCGGATCGCGCCCGGCTGCATGGGCTTCGGCGGCGGCCACGGGCACAACCCGTGGGCGCTGGACGAGGAGGCCGCCGGGCCGATCGTCGGCGCCACCCGCCCGGGCCACCTGGACGACGCGGCGGCCGCCCTCGGCCTCGACCTGACCGACGCCGAGGCACTGGAGGCCGCCTACACGCCCCGGCTGCCGACCGGGTTCTGAGCGCTCGGAACCGGCCCGACCCGCCGGGCGCGGGCGTCGCGCACCCGGCAAGGGGGGCCAGGAGACAGGCCTTCTACCCGACCTCGTCGGGCCCGGTGAAGTCGGGCGGGGTGTAGCCGGGCCCGGTGAAGGTGGTCGGGCGGGGCGTGCGGCCGTCGGGGTCGGTCACGCCTTCGGGGCCGGGGCTGGTGAAGTCGGGCGGGGTGTAGCCGGGCCCGGTGAAGTCGGGCGGGGTGAAGGCGGGCGGGCGGGGCGTGCGGCCGTCCGGGTCGGTCACGCCCTCGCGGCCGGGGCTGGTGAAGTCGGGCGAGGTGAAGGCGGGCGGGTGCGCTGCGCGGCCTTCGGGGCCCGGGCTGGTGAAGGCCGGGGAGGCGTACCCGGGCCTGGTGAAGTCGGGCGGGGTGTAGCCGGGCCCGGTGAAGTCGGGCGGGGTGAAGGCGGGCCGGTGGGGTGTGCGGCCGTCCGGGTCCGTCACGCCGTCCGGGCCGGGGCTGGTGAACGCCGGGGAGGCGTACCCGGGCCTGGTGAAATCAGGGCCGGTGAAGTCGGGCCGCTCCGCCCGCCCGCCCTCCGGTACCGGCGGCAGCGCGTCGAGCAGGTACGGGACGAGCCCGTGCTCGCGCAGTGCGGTGCGCCACGCGCGGTGCGCGTCGGTGAGTTCGGCGGCGAGCTCCGGGGCGGTGCCCGCCGGGGCGGTGGCGGCGCCGTGGCGTAAGGCGGTGAGCAGCAGCCCGACGATGCCGATGGCCATCGCGGCGACCCCGGCGGCGAGCGCGACCCACCCGGCCGTGACCAGGGAGCCGGCGAGGGCGAGGTCCGGGCTGGTGGCGCGCAGCAGGTAGCCGACCAGCAGCAGGCACAGGGCGGCGGCCCAGGCCAGGATCGGGGTGAGCACGGTGAGCGCCGGGAACAGCCCGCCGCCGGAGCTCAGCTGGGTGAACAGGCCGGGGGCGGCCGGCTCGGTGCCCGAGGCCGGGGGCGTGCTGTGCAGGCTCTCGCGCAGCCGGGTGAAACGCTCGTACTCGGTGCCGGCCGCGGCGTTGACGCGGTCGGCTTCGCGCAGCGCGCTCAGGCGCAGCTGGTCGGTGGCGAGCGCGCCGGGTGCGCGCAGGGCGGCGAGGACGGTGCGGTCGCGCAGGGCTACGGTGAGGAGGCGCTCGTACTCCGCGCGGTCCTCGGCGAGCAGTGGCGGGGGGTTGGACATGGGGACCCCGTTCGTGCGGACCCCGGTTCGCTGCGCCCCGGGGGCGCGCGGCCCTCAGGACGCCGAAACGGGCGCGGAAGCGGGCCGCCGGACGGGCGGCCGGGTGTGGTGTGCCTCATGGTAGGGGCGGGCACGGCCGGGCTGACAAGTCGGTTTCCGGAACTTCGCGCCTCCGGACGCGCGCGTACGACGATCCGGGCGCCGGGCACAACTGTTCGGCGGTGGTGGTCGGTTGACGACCGGTCGGTGCCCCGTCGGGTGGCCGGCCGGTGCTTCGGTGGACGCTCGGCCGCGGCTTCGACGGACGCTCGGTCGTGGCTTCGACGGACGCTCGGTCGTGGCTCCGGCGGATGCTCGGCCGCGGTTTCGGCGGATGCTCGGCCGGCGCCTCAGCCGATGGGCAGCCGGGCGACCAGCAGCCGTCCCTCCATGGTGACCCCGCCGTCCATCGCCACCGCGAGGTCGTCCGCGTACACGTACGGCCCGGCGATCTGCGGCGGCTGGCCGTCGTCGTTGTGCACCGCGCCGGTGAGGTACGGGATCGGGCTGTGCCCGTGCACGATCCGGCTGCCGCCGTAGGTGTTCAGCAGCTCGTGGACGGCCATCGGCCCGGCGTCGCCGCGGAAGGCGAAGCGCTTGGTGAAGCGGCGGAAGCAGTCCCACCACTCGTCCACGCCGCCGTCGGCGAGCAGGCCGTGCACGGCGTCGTTGACGTCGGGGATGGACTCGCCGTACTCCAGGTACGCGGTGGTGTCGGAGTGCAGCAGCAGGTGGCCGTCCTCCAGGGCGATGGCGGGGAGGCGTGAGAGCCAGCTGATGTGATGCGCCTCCAGCCGGTCCAGGTCGTTCTGCTGGCCGCCGTTGAGCCGCCAGGCGGCCAGGAAGGAGGCGGTGCCCGCGGTGGACTGGACGGGCTCGTCGCCGTACCGGGAGGCGCCGAGGAAGAGCAGTTCGTGGTTGCCCATCAGGGCGCGGCAGTAGCCGCCGGCCGCGGCGGCCTCGGCGGCCAGCTGCATGACCAGGTCGATGACGCCGATGCCGTCGGGGCCGCGGTCGGTGAAGTCGCCGAGGAACCAGATCCGGGCGCGGCCGGCCGACCAGTGGCCGTCGTCGTCGATCAGGCCCTGGTGGCGCAGCTCGGCGCGCAGCTCCTCCAGGTAACCGTGCACGTCGCCGACGACGTAGACCGGGCCGGGCGGCTCGCCGGGGCCGGGGGCCGGGTACGGGTAAGTCGGTGCGGCGGGGTCGGGCAGCGGCGGGCCGAGTTCGATGGTCGGCGGGTCGTCGCGGCCGTCGAGCTGGAGCGCGGGGGAGGGCTGGTCGGGCAGGGTGGGCTCGTAGCCGCCCTGCTCCTGGCGCTCGTAGCCGCCCTGGTCCTGGCCGTCGTACCCGCCCTGGTCCGGGTAGCCGGGGGCCGCTTCGTACCCCGGGCGGTCCTCGTAGCCGCCCTGCCCCTGGTGCGAGAAGGACGGGGTGTGGTCGACGCCGGTCCCCTGGGCGTGCACGGTGTGGCCCTGGCCGTCGGGGGACCAGTGCTGCTCCAGGTAGCGGGCTCCGCCGTAGCCGCTGTAGGTCTCCCCGTCGTAGGCCTCGCCGTCGTAGGAGGGGGCCGGATAGCCGGGGGCGTGATCGGGTTCGTAATAGGTGCCGTACGGCAGCACGTCGAGGTCCGGCTGGTGGCGGGGGCCCGGGTGGGGGTGCTCGGGCCCGGGGAAGCGGTCCTCGGGTGTCATTCGCCCATCATAGGAAGACCACTCTCCCGGCGTCGTCACCTGGTGGGTATCCAATCCTCCGGAGCGTCAGCCGGGCGGCACCACAAGGTCCGTTTTGTCCCGGCTCGGTACGGTCTCGCCAGCTCTGGCCGAATGTGCCGGACGCTCGGCGCGTCCGTCGGCCCGCTCCCCCTCAGCCCGCTCCCCTTCAGCCCGTTCTTCCTCGGCCCGCGCCCGCCCGGCCCGCGCCCGCCCGGGGGACGGCCTGGTGGACGGGCCGGGGACCGGGCGGGCGGGAGCGGCGGTCTAGACCTCGCCCGGGGGACGGGGCGGGCTGACGGTGGTGCGCGGACTCCGGCGCTGGGAGGACGCGCGGACGATCAGTTCGGTCGGCATCAGGGTGCCCGGCGGCGGGCCGGTGCCGGCGGTGCGGAACCGCGGCGGGAAGAGCCGGGCGATGTCGACCCCCGTCCCGGAGTCCACGCCCTCGATCGCGTCGATCAGCAGGTTGACCACCGTGGTGCCGATCTTGCGCGGCTTGAGCGAGAGGGTGGTGATCGGCGGCTCGGTGGACGCGTAGACGTCGCTCTCGCTGCAGCAGACCAGCAGCAGGTCGTCCGGCACCCGCATGCCGTACCGGCGGGCGGCGGCCAGCAGGTCGGTGCCGTTGGGGTCGAACAGCCCGTAGACGGCGTCCGGCCGGTCGGGCCGGGCGAGCAGCCGGTCGGCGGCGACGGCGCCGGCCGCCGGGTCGTGCGCCGGGTAGGTCTCGTACACCGGCTCCTGCCCGACCTTGCCACACCAGCCGAGGTAGGCCTCGGTGGAGAGCCGGGTGTAGGTGTCGGTGCTGGTGCCGGTGAGCAGGCCGATCCGGCGGGCACCGGCCTCGGAGAGGTGGTCGAGGATGCCGAGCACGGCGGCCTCGTGGTCGTTGTCGACCCAGGCGGTGACCGGGCAGTTGCCGGGTTTGCCGTCGCTGACCACCGGGACGCCGGACCGGTACAGCTCGCTCACCAGCGGATCCTGGTCGGGCGGGTCGATCACCACGGTGCCGTCCAGGGCGATGTTGCCCCAGACGTCGTGGCGGGAGGAGGCGGGCAGCACCACCAGCGCGTAGCCGCGGCCCAGGGCGGCGCTGGTGGCGGCCCGGGCCATCTCGGCGAAGTAGGCGAACTCGGTGAAGGTGAACGGCTCTTCGCCGTAGGTCGTGACGGTCAGCCCGATCAGGCCGGACCGTCCGGTGCGCAGGGTGCGGGCGGCCGCGGAGGGGCGGTAGCCGAGTCGCTCGGCGACCTCGCGCACCCGGCTGCGGGTCTCGTCGGGCAGGCGGCCCTTTCCGTTCAGCGCATCGGAGACAGTGGTGATCGACACTCCGGCGGCTGCTGCCACATCCCGGATGCCGGCCCGCTCCAAACGCCGTGAGGTGGTGGGACGCCGACCGCTCTGGTTGGCTGCTGCTGTCATGGCGGACCGATCGTATGGCTCCTGACAAGGGTCTGTGACCGGCGCATCGGGAGCCTGTGGAGATACGTTTCTCCAAGAGTGAGCCGGGGTGCGCCCCTTCGATACCCGCCTGAAACCAGGCCTCTTACCTCTGACATGTGCCAAAGGAACCAGGCAGAATGGCTGATCCGCGCCTGTAACCCGACCGGGCATCTCACTCCTACGGGTGAGGGTCGATCGGTATCGTGCAAGGCACCCGACCGGGGTGGTCCGGGCGCGTCCCCAGGTTCCGGGCACGGCGGCGAACCCGTCCGTGACGGGCGAGCGCACCGGAGCGCGCACCGGAGAGTTCAGCAACAGGAAACGGAGTACGACCGTGAGCAGTACGTCAGCTCAGGGCCCTCGGCTGCGGCCGACCCTCGACGGCATCCCCACGTACAAGCCCGGCAAGCCGGCCGGCGCCGACGCCTACAAGCTGTCCTCGAACGAGAACCCGTACGAGCCGCTGCCCGGCGTACTGGAGTCGGCGGTCGCGGCGGCCGGTTCGTTCAACCGCTACCCCGACATGGGCGCCACCGAGCTGATCTCGGTGCTGTCCGAGCGCTTCGGGGTGCCCGCCGAGCACGTCGCCCTCGGCACCGGCTCGGTCGGCGTCGCCCAGTCGCTGATCCTCGCCACGGCCGGCCCGGGCGACGAGGTCGTCTTCGCCTGGCGTTCCTTCGAGGCCTACCCGATCATCACCCAGGTCGCCGGCGCCACCCCCGTCCCGGTGGCGCTCACGGCGGACGGCGACCACGACCTGGACGCGATGCTCGCCGCGATCACGCCGAACACCCGGCTGGTCTTCGTCTGCAACCCCAACAACCCCACCGGCAACGTGATCCACCGCGCCGAGCTGGAGCGCTTCCTGGACGCCGTCCCGAGTGACGTCCTGGTCGTCGTGGACGAGGCCTACATCGAGTTCATCCGCGACCCCGAGGTGCCCAACGGCATCGAGCTCTACCGGGACCGCCCGAACGTCTGCGTGCTGCGCACCTTCTCCAAGGCGTACGGCCTGGCGGGCCTGCGGGTCGGCTTCGCGATCGCGCACGAGCCGGTGGCGACCGCGCTGCGCAAGACCGCCGTCCCGTTCGGCGTGAGCCAGCTCGCCCAGAACGCCGCCGTCGCCTCGCTGCGCGCCGAGGAGGCGCTGATGGGGCGGGTCGAGGCGCTGGTCGAGGAGCGCGCCCGGGTGGTGGCCGGGCTGCGCGCCCAGGGCTGGGAGATCCCGGACTCGCAGGCCAACTTCGTCTGGCTCGGGCTCGGCGAGCGCTCGCAGGAGTTCGCCGCCGCGTGCACCGAGGCCGGTGTGATCGTGCGGCCGTTCCCGGAGGGCGTGCGGGTGTCGATCGGGGAGGCCGAGGGCAACTCGACCTTCCTGTCGGTGGCGGAGGCCTTCCGCAAGTCGCTCTGACTCCTTCCTTGAGCCCGCAGGGGCGCGCCGGTTCCCCGGTGCGCCCCTGCGGCGTTCGGTGCGCCCTGCCTTAGAAGGTCCTCAGAACGCCCTTCCGGGTGGCTGGAGGTCGCTGGGAGCACGCTGGGAGTTGGGCCAACGAAGCGCCACGAAGCGGCCAAGACGCCGACGGAGGGCGGACCATCCGTCCGAAATACCCGTATTCGGCCGATCAGCCTTCTCCCAGCCCGCGCCCAGGGCCACGCAAGAGCTCCCGAGGAAGCTGTCCGGCATGAAGGTGCTTCCACGGCGGCGAGGCGCCGTCCTCGTCAACTCCGCGCTCGGCGTGGCCCTGCTGGGCGGTGCCGCCCTGGTGTACGCCACGGTCAGCGGCAGTTCCGGCCCCGCTTCCGCCAAGCCCGCGGCCCGTACCGCGACGGTCTCCAAGGGCACGGTCCTGGCCACCGTGTCCGGAACCGGCACCCTGGTCTCACCGACCGACGCGGCCCAGGACTTCACCACCGGCGGCCGGCTCACCGAGGTCAAGGTCGCGGTCGGGGACGCCGTGAAGAAGGGCCAGGTGCTCGCCACCGTCGACACCACGGCGGCCCAACAGCAGGTGGACGCGGCCCAGGCGGCCCTCACCACGGCCCAGGCCAACCTCACCAAGGCCCAGACCGGGGTCACCACCACGACCACCGAGCCGCTGCCGGGGGCGACCGCCGCCGCCGCCGCCGGCAGCGGTGGCGGTCGCGGGGCGGGCGGGAGCAGTACGCCCGCCCCGCAGACCACCACCATCACCACCACCAAGGTCGACGACGCGGCCGTGGCCCAGGCCCAGCAGCAGGTCAGCACCGCGCAGACCAACCTCGCCAACGCCCAGGCGGCGCTGGCCGGAACCACCCTGACCGCCTCGGTGGACGGCACCGTCGCCTCGATCTCCGGCAAGGTCGGCGACACCGTCGGGGCGACCGCATCCGGTTCCTCCTCGTCCACCAAGTCGACCGGCACCGGCACGAGTTCGGCGTCCGCCCCGAGCGGCTTCATCGTGCTCACCAACCCGACCGGGATGCAGGTCACCGCGAACTTCTCCGAACTCGACTCGCTCAAGCTGAAGAAGGGCGAGGCGGCCACCGTCACCCTGAACGCCCAGTCCGACACCAAGCTCAACGCGACCGTGCTGTCGGTCAGTTCGCTGCCCAGCAGTGGCGGCTCCGGCGGCAGCGCGGGCTCCGCCGCCGTCCAGTACGCGGCCACGCTTCAGCTGAACGGCGACACCAGCACGCTGCGCACCGGCCTCAGCGCCACCGTCCAGGTGATCACCGGCGAGGCCGACAACGCGCTCTCGCTGCCCACCTCCGCGCTCTCCGGCACGGGTGCGAGCCGCACCGCGACGTTGGTGCAGCCGGACGGCGCCTCCGAGCGGGTCACCGTCGGGGTCGGCGTCGAGGGCGACAGCACGGTGCAGGTGGTCTCCGGGCTGAAGGAGGGCGACAAGGTCGAACTCCCCACCACCAGCGGCGGGAACGGCTTCCCGAACGCCTCCTTCCCGGGCGTCAACCGGGGCGGCGGGGGCGCCGGTGCCGGAGTCTTCCCGGGTGGTGGCTCCAACGGCGGTGGCGGCAACGGCGGGGCCGGCCGGGGCGGCAGGGGCTGAGACCGGTCATGCGTCACGTCATCGACAACCGCGTCCCGGCGCATCCCGTCCCGGTGATCCGGATCCGCCGCCTCACCAAGTCGTACGGGCACGGCGACGCCACCGTGCACGCGTTGCGCGGCCCGTCCGACCCGCGCGGCGGTGAGCCGCAGGGCGTCAGCCTGGACATCGAACAGGGCGACTACGTCGCCGTGATGGGCAGTTCCGGCTCCGGCAAGTCCACCCTGATGAACATCCTCGGCTGCCTGGACGTCCCGACCTCCGGCCGCTACCTGCTGGACGGCACCGACGTCGGCCACCTCGACGAGCAGCAGCTCGCGCTGGTGCGCAACCGCAGGATCGGCTTCGTCTTCCAGTCCTTCAACCTGGTGCCCCGCACCACCGCCCTCGCCCAGGTCGAGCTGCCGCTCGCCTACGCGGGCGTCCGGACCGCCGAACGGCGCCGCCGGGCGATGGCCGCGCTGTCGCTCGTCGGGCTGGGCGAACGGTCCGGCCACAAGCCCAACGAGCTCTCCGGCGGCCAGCAGCAGCGGGTGGCGGTGGCCCGGGCACTGGTCACGGCGCCCGCGATGCTGCTTGCCGACGAGCCGACCGGCAACCTCGACAGCCGCTCGACGGAGGAGGTGCTGGCCCTGATCGACGGGCTCAACGCCACCGGCCGCACGGTCGTGCTGATCACCCACGAGGACGAGGTCGCCCGGCACGCCAAGCGGGTGCTGCGACTGGTCGACGGGCAGATCGTGAGCGACCTCCGGCAGGCGCCGGTGGAGGGCCCGCCGCCCCGCCTCCACGAGGCGGGGGTGCCGGCGTGATGCTCTGGCAGACGCTCCGCTTCGCGGTCGGCGGCCTGGCCGCCAACAAGGTGCGCTCGGCGCTCACCATGCTCGGGGTGCTGATCGGCGTGGCCTCGGTGATCCTGCTGCTGGCGGTCGGCAACGGCTCGTCGGTCGCGGTCAAGGACTCGATCACCTCGCTCGGCACCAACTCGCTGACGGTCAGCTCCGGTTCGGCGAGCGGTGGCTCCCGCGCCACCTCCTCGGTGAAGAAGCTCACGGTGGCCGACGCCAAGGCGCTGGCGAGCGATTCGGACGCGGCCGCGATCAAGTCGGTCGCCCCGGTGGTCACCACCAGCGGCACGGCGCTGTACGGGAACATCTCGTACAGCCCGGGCTCGGTCGTCGGCACGTACCCCTCGTACTTCGAGACCGCCAACCAGAAGGTCGCGCACGGCGAGTACTTCACCGACGACGACGTGCTCGCCTCGCGCAAGGTCGCGGTGCTCGGCGCGACGACGGCCAAGCAGCTGTTCGACACCGAGGACCCGGTCGGCAGGACGGTCGTCCTCGGCGGCACGCCGTTCACCGTGGTCGGGGTGCTCCAGGCCAAGGGCGGCAGCGGCTTCACCGACCCGGACGACGTGGTGATCGCCCCGCTGCCGACGGTCCAGAACGCCTTCACCGGCTTCGGCTCGGTCAACCAGATCCTGGTCCAGGCCTCGTCGGCGGACACCACCACCCAGGCCCAGTCCGAGATCACCCGCGTCCTGCTCGGCACCCACGCGATCGCCGACCCGAGCAAGGCGGACTTCCGGATCACCAGCCAGTCCTCGCTGCTCACGGCGAGGGAGAGCACGACGAAGACCTTCACCGTGCTGCTCGGCGCGGTGGCGGCGATCTCGTTGCTGGTCGGCGGGATCGGGATCACCAACATCATGCTGGTGACGGTCACCGAGCGGACGCGGGAGATCGGCATCCGCAAGGCGCTCGGCGCACCGCGCGCGGTCATCCTCGGGCAGTTCCTCACCGAGTCGACGCTGCTGTCGGTGATCGGCGCCGGGCTGGGAGTCGCGGCCGGGATCGCCGGCTCGCACTTCAGCATCGTCGGCATCAGGCCGGTGGTGATCCCCGAGTCGGTGCTCGGCGCCTTCGCGATCGCCGTCGCCATCGGGCTGTTCTTCGGCAGCTACCCCGCTAACCGGGCCGCCTCGCTGCGGCCGATCGACGCCCTCCGGCACGAGTAGGACTCCACACCATGAGCAAAGAGATCGCCACGGTCGAGGCCGGGGGCGGCACCCCGGCGGAACAGCTCGCCCTCCTCGCCACCCCGCCGGACGGGCGCGACGTGAGCGCCGAACTGGCCGCGCCGCCACGGCGGAAGCTGCCCTGGCTCAGCCTGGTGCTGGCGGGCGGCGTGATCGCCACGGGGGCGTTCGCGGGCGGGGTCTGGTTCCAGCAGAACCAGGGGACGTCGTCGAGCGGGAAGGCTTCCGCCTCCGCCCGGTCGGCTGCCGCGGCCCCGGGAGGCTACGGGCAGAGCGGGGCTCGCCGTGGGGGCCAGGGCCAAGGCCAAGGCCAGGGCCAGGGGCAAGGCCAGGGCGGGCAGGGCGGGCAGGGCGGGCAGGGCGGGCAGGGCGGGCAGGGCGGGCAGGGCGGCTTCGCCCGGGGCACGGTCAAGGCCGTCGACGGGAGCACCGTCTACCTGACGGACTCCAACGGCAACACCATCAAGGTCACCACCGGCGACGCGACGAAGGTCCAGCTCAACAAGGAGGGCAAGGTCGCGGACCTCCAGCCCGGCCAGAGCGTGACCGTCGTCGGCACCCCCGACGCCGACGGTGGCTACACCGCCAGCCAGTTGGTCGAAGGCGCTGCCGGTGGTGGCGGGTTCGGTGGCGGTTTTGGCGGCGGTGCCGGCTCCCCCAGGAACCCGTCCGGCGGCTGACCCGGAGCCGACGGACGACCGCGAGGCCCTTGCCCTTCGACGGGCGAGGGCCTCCGCGCGTTCATCGGCTCACCGGTTCCACACCGTGTCCCGGTCCAGGTCCCGGAGCAGGTGGAGGAGGTTGAGGAGGGTGCTGACGGGCGCGTTGCCGAAGTCGACCAGGAGGCGGCCGTCGAGGACGGTCTCACCGGCGGCGGCGGAGCCCCAGAGGAGCCCGTACCGGAGGCCGCGCCGGTGGAGCTCGTTGAGCAGGGCGGTGATGTGCGGGGAGGCGTAGTCCCGCATCCGGGGGTCGTCGGGCGCGATGGGCTCGCGGCTCACGCGGCGCGGTCCAGCTCGTGGCAGACCGTTCTTCCACGCTTCCGCGGGTCGACGCTCCACCGGTGGGTGAGCGCGGACGCGGGGTGGAGGGCCGGTTCGCGGGGGAGGAGATCGCTCTCGTCCGAGGGGGTGTTACGGGTGCACACGGGAACCTCCGGGAGGCTGTGGTGCGAGGTGAGGGGGAGGTCGGCAGGCGCCTACTGCCCCGATTTCATGAGATACTGACGATCCGTCGGATCAATCGGAAATGACGATAACGCGAGCCGCCACAGATTTGTGGCGAGGCGCGAAAAGTTCACCCGGACGTGGCTGTCACCCCGAGGCAGACTGGCTCAATGGCACTTCGATCGAACCCAACCCTTCGTCAGCTGCGGTTGGGAGCTGAGCTGCGCAGGATGCGAGAGCAGGCCGGCCTCGGCGGTAGCCAGCTCGCCCGCGCGCTGGGCATCAACCCCGCTCACGTGACCCAGATGGAGAGCGGCAGGACCGGCATCAGCGTCGAACGCCTGCGCACGATCGCGGCGTTGTGCATGTGTGTCAACGAACCCCTGATCGAGGCACTGGCGGACATCATCACGGACCGCGACAAGCGCGGCTGGTGGGAGGAGTACCGCGGGCGCCTCTCGCAGGACTTCCTTGAGATCGCCGAGATCGAAGGTCCCGCACGGGGTCTCTCGACCTACACGATGGCCTTCGTCCACGGGTTGCTCCAGACCGACGCCTATGCCTCTGCCATCTTCGCCCGTTCCTATCCCCGCCTTCCGGGGCATGAGGTCGAGCTGAGGACCGCCTTTCGCTTGAGGCGTCAGCACGTCATCAGATCCGGATCGACTCCTTTCGCCGCGTACATCCATGAAGCAGCGCTGCGCATGCAGTTCAGTGGAGCCAAGGTCCAGGCAGAGCAACTCGGCGCCCTTGTGGAAGCCTCCGACCAGCCCAACATCGCGATTCGAGTCGTGCTGTTCGATGCCGACACGATCCCGCTCCCCAACGAGAACTTCACGTATGTCGAGGGACCCGTCGAGGAACTCGACACGGTGCAGGCGGACTCGGGTGTCGGCAACCTGCTCTTCGACGCGCCGGCACACACGGCCCGATTCCGGTCACTTCTCGCCCAGATCGGATCGGCGGCCCTCTCGGAAGGGGAGTCCCGAGAGTTCATTCGAACCATCCAGAAAGACATGGAAAGAACACATGCGTAGCTCTACCTGGCAGAAGTCCAGCTACTCCGGTTCGAACGCCGACTGCGTCGAGGTCCGTACGGCTGGTGGCGTGATCGAACTCCGGGAGTCCGACGAGGGCGACGTCATCGTCCGCGCGGCGGCCCCGAACTTCTCCGCCTTCCTCCAGGGCGCGAAGTCCGGCGACTTCGACCACCTGCTCACCACCCGCGCCTAGGACGGACAGGGCCGGGCCCTACGAACCGCTTCCGGCGGCTCCTCGCTCCCCGCGAGGAGCCGCCGTTCGACTGCTTCCCGGGTCAACGGGCGCCCGGGCAGGGGAAGTCGGGGTCCATGGCGTGCAGGAGCCGCGCGGAGATCTCGCCCAACTGCCGGAGCTGTTCCGGCTCCAGGACGTCCACCACGAGTGACCGTACGGTGTCCACGTGGCCGGGTGCGGCCTCGGCCACCTGGCGGTAGCCGTCCTCGGTGAGGATGGCGTTGGTGTAGCGGCCGTCGTCCGGGCAGGGTTCGCGGCGCAGGTAGCCGCGCTTCTCCAGGCGGGCGACCACGTGGGACAGCCGGGACAGCGAACCGTTGGCCAGGGCGGCGAGCATGCTCATCCGCATCGTGCGGTCCGGCGCCTCGGAGAGGCCGGCCAGTGCGAGGTACTCGAAGTTGGTCAGGCCCGCGTCCTGCTGGAGCTGGGCGTTGAGGGCGCCGGGCAGCTTGATGAGCAGCGCGCTGAACGCCCTCCAGGCGTCCAGCTCGGATTCGTCCAGCCAGCGGGGCTCACCGTTGTCCATGCCGACGATCCTAGCGGGTGACTTGACGGTTCAAGTCATGGCTCTTAGGTTGAAGCTTCAACTCATCCTGCTTCGATCGGAACCCCCGTGAACGTTTTCCTCTGGGTCGTCGCCGGCCTCCTGGCCGCCCTGTTCCTCGCCGCGGGCGCCGGAAAGGCGCTCCAGTCCAAGGAGAAGGTGATCGCCACGACGGGCCCCTGGGCGGAGGACTTCTCGCCCGCCGCGATCAAGGGCATCGGCCTGGTCGAGGTCCTCGGCGCGATCGGGCTCGTGCTGCCCGCCATCGTGGACATCGCGGCCGGCCTGGTCCCCGTGGCCGCCACCGGGCTCGCCCTGACCATGGTGGGCGCGCTCATCGTCCACGGCCGCCGGGGCGAGACCAAGAGCATCGTGCCGAACACCCTCCTGCTGGTGCTGTCCGTCGTGGTGGCCTGGGGCCGGTTCGGGCCGTACTCGTTCTGAGGCCACAGCCTCCACGAGGGGCCGCCGGGCCGTTGACCGCCGGCGGGTCCGACGCGGCCTGGCCAAGATCGACGGATGCAACCGTTCCTGGAGACCGAACGCCTCGTCCTGCGGCCGTTCACCACGGCCGACGCCGACGACCTCTTCGCGCTGGACGACGACCCCGAGGTCATGCGCTACATCAACGGCGGCGAGCCGGCCGACCGTGACGAGATCCTGACGCGAACCCTGCCCCGGCTCCTCCACGACCACCCCTGCTCGGGCGCCCGGGGCTTCTGGGCGGCCGAGGAGAAAGCCACCGGCACCTTCCTGGGCTGGTTCGAACTCCGCCCGCTCGACGACCACGACCCCACCGTGGCCGAACTCGGCTACCGGCTGAACCGGGCGGCCTGGGGCAAGGGCTATGCCACGGAGGGATCGCGCGCCCTGATCGGCAAAGGGTTCACCGACCTCGGCGTCGAGCGGGTCACCGCGAACACCATGGCGGTGAACACGCGCTCCCGGCGCGTGCTGGAGAAGTCCGGACTCTCCTTCCTCCGGGGCTACTTCGGGGACTGGCCGGACCCGATCCCGGGGTCCGAGCACGGCGAAGTGGAGTACGAGCTCCTCAAGGCGACCTGGGAGCAGTGACCGAGCGCGGGAAGTCGGGCCGCCCGACTTCCCGCGCACCATCCCGCCCTACCTCGGCCGACCTCGCGCTACCTCGCCCTACCTCGGCCGACCCGCCAGCTCGACCAGCCACGGATGCCCGGGGTGGATGCGCTCCAGCCACCCGCGAAGGGCGTCCCGCCTGGAACCGCCCAGCAGCGGCAGCACGTTGGCGAAGTCGGCCCGGTCCTTGGGCCGTGTCGCCTTCGCCTTGAACAGCAGCACCAACTCCGGTGCCAGATAGGGGATTCCGTCGGCAGTCCGCTCGATGACCGCCTCGTACGGCAGCCGCAGCGACTCGTCCCGCCGACAGATCCAGGTCCCGCCGTCGTGCGGCTCGCGGAAGACGTCGAGCAGGAACCGGCCGCTCGCCCGGTCCCGCATCCAGGTCTGGTGGGTGGCCGCCAGGGCCTCGGCACTCGGCGCCGGCCAGACCAGCCCCGAACCGACCGCGTCGAACCCGTACTCGGGGAAGCGCTCCCGGATCTCCGGGAACTCCGCCGCGGGCACCGCGATCTCCAGATCACCGTGCGCCCGCGACTGCCGCCCGAGGAACAGATCGAGCGCCCACCCCGCCGCGACGCACCAGGTGGCACTCACCCCGACCAGCCGCTCCGCGACCCGCTCCGGCCGCCACGCCCCCGCCCACCGGGCTTCCAGCTCGTCCGCATCGAACACAACGCCGCCGGGCGGCAGGGATTCGGTCATCGGGGCAGCGTACGTGCCGGCCGAGCCGAACCCCAAGGGGCCGGTTCCCGTTCCGGTAACCGGCAGCGGCAGATTTGAAACGGTATTAATTAAATAGTCGAAAATTGACCCCGCTGGAACTCGCGGCCTTTTGCTCCATGCTCCCGAATGGCGAAAGCCTCTCCCCTGAAAGGAATCCCATGAGCAGCGAAGCCGAGAAGAAGGCCGCTTTCGACGAGATCGACACCGATGGCGACGGTTTCATCAGTGCCGCCGAGCTCAAGGCCCACGTCCGGGGCGGCACCGTCGCCCCCGGCGTGAGTGGTTCACCGTCGAGGCCGCCTTCGAAGGCGGGACGGCCGAGTCCGCCGTGAGGATCACCGGCCGGGTGGTCTCCGACCCGCAGGTCAGCTCGGGGGTTGGAGATCGTCCTGCCCCAGGTGGAGGTCGTCTCGCCGGCCGAACCGAGGCTGCCGATCGACGAGGGGACCGGCATCGACCAGCGGCTGGACCGGCGGTTCCTCGTTTCCGCTACGGCACCCCGCCGCACGGCGGTCTCGGGCTCGGTCTCGGCCGCCTGCTGATGCTCGCCCTCGGCCTTTCCTCGATCCGCGAGGCGACTTTCCTCTTCCGGGGGCCGCACCGCCTCGAACCGTAAAGCGCGGAAACAGCGGAAAGGGCCGTGCCCGAGGAGATCCGTTCCTCGGGCACGGCCCTTTCCGTCGCGTTCCGTCAGCTGCGGCGGAGCGCCTCGGTGAGCCGGTTGGCGGCCTCGATGATGGCCTGGGCGTGCAGGCGGCCCGGATGGCGGGTGAGCCGTTCGATGGGGCCGGAGACGGAGACGGCGGCCACCACGCGGTTGGAGGGCCCGCGCACGGGGGCGGAGACGGACGCGACGCCCGGCTCCCGCTCGCCGATGGACTGGGCCCAGCCGCGGCGGCGGACGCCGCTGAGGGCGGTGGCGGTGAAACGGGCGCCCTGGAGGCCTCGGTGGAGGCGCTCGGGTTCTTCCCAGGCCAGCAGGACCTGGGCGGCGGAGCCGGCCTTCATGGGCAGGGTGCTGCCGACGGGGACGGTGTCGCGCAGGCCGGAGAGTCGTTCGGCCGCGGCGACGCAGATGCGCATCTCGCCCTGCCGGCGGTAGAGCTGTGCGCTCTCGCCGGTGACGTCACGCAGATGGGTGAGGACGGGGCCCGCGGTGGCGAGCAGTCGGTCCTCGCCGGCTGCGGCGGAGAGTTCGGACAGGCGCGGGCCGAGGATGAAGCGGCCCTGCATGTCGCGGGTGACCAGACGGTGGTGTTCGAGTGCGACGGCGAGTCGGTGGGCGGTGGGCCGCGCCAGACCGGTGGCGGCGACCAGCCCCGCCTGTGTGGCGGGGCCCGACTCCAGTGCGCTGAGCACCAGAGCGGCCTTGTCGAGAACGCCGACGCCGCTAGTGTTGTCCATAGCATGATATTGCAGTCTCAGGTAGCGAGACGCAAGTCCGTTTCGGTGTCCGCCATCTTCTCAGATGCCCGCAAAGCGCTTCTTCCGGGACTTGTCGTCTCATCTGCTGGACATGTCAAGAGATGGGCCGCTGCCTGGAGGGAAGTGGAAAGCGGCGAGGACCGGCGGGAAATCCGAAACGGTGCCGGGAGCGGTGCCGGGAATAGTGCCGGGAATGGTGCCGGGGAACGAAAAAAGCCCCTGCCGTGTCACTGTCGGACACGGCAGGGGCCGTAAGAATAATTCGGCGGCGTCCTACTCTCCCACAGGGTCCCCCCTGCAGTACCATCGGCGCTGAAAGGCTTAGCTTCCGGGTTCGGAATGGAGCCGGGCGTTTCCCTCTCGCTATGACCACCGAAATGATCGGGCCGGGCAGCTGCTCGAAAGCATTGCCCTTCGCCTCGCTGCAAATCATAGCAGGAGCAAAAACGGCAGGAAAAACCGGAGGCATTCGGCCGGGCCCCCGCGCTAGGCTGCGGGCCCCGTCGAGCTGATCGGCATCCCCTACCGGATCACCGTCGGGGCCCGAGGACTGGCCGAGGGCACGGTGGAGGTCACCGTCCGGGCCACCGGTGAGACCCGGACAGTGCCCGTGGGCGGGGCGGTGGACCACGTCCGCGCGCTGCTGACGGCCGGGGGCTGATCTGCCGGGGCCGGTTCGTGGTCACCACCGCGGACCGGCGTCCCGCCTTGCGCGGGCGTGAAACCATGGGGAGGGCCCGGCGCGTGAGGCGTGAGTGAGGCGCGTCACGCCGAGCACGCTCCCCGTCCGTCGTGTTCACGCCCGTGCGCACACCACCGAGCCCACCCCCAGCCCGCCGGTCGCCCCAAAACCGACCGATAAGGTGTTAATCCAACATTCATCCATGCCGCGTAGCCTCCGGGGGCTAGCCTCATGCTGAACGTCATCGTCCGACCAGGAGGCGAAAGCCCCGTGCAAGGCACTGTCACCACACCAGGCGGCTCCACGGTGTCCGGAGGCCAGGGCGAAGCGTTCCTGCTCGTCGTGGACGACGAGCCCAACATCCGCGAGCTGCTCTCCGCCTCGCTGCGCTTCTCCGGCTTCCGCGTCGCCTCCGCCGCCAGCGGCACCGAGGCGCTCGAACTGGTCGCCGCCGAGCGCCCCGACCTGGTCGTGCTCGACGTGATGCTCCCCGACCTCGACGGCTTCACCGTCGTCGAGAAGCTGCGCGAGCGCACCAGCCGCGGACAGATCGCCGGACCGGCGCACGGGCACCCCGGCGACCACCTGCCGGTGCTCTTCCTCACCGCCAAGGACGGCGTCGGCGACAAGGTGCAGGGCCTGGCGGCCGGCGCGGACGACTACGTCACCAAGCCGTTCAGCCTCGAAGAGCTGATCGCCCGGATCCGCGCCATCCTGCGCCGGGCCGGCGGCCCCGCCGAGGACGGCCGGCTGATCGTCGCCGACCTCAGCCTCGACCCGGTCGCCCACGAGGTCACCCGGGGCGGCACCCTGGTCTCGCTCTCCCCGACCGAGTTCAAGCTGCTGCACTACCTGATGGCCAACGTCGGCCGGGTGGTCTCCAAGTCGCAGATCCTCGACCACGTCTGGGCCTACGACTTCGGCGGGGACCTCTCCATCGTCGAGTCGTACATCTCCTACCTGCGCCGCAAGCTCGACTCCGGCCCGGCGCACGGCCCCAAGCTGATCCACACCGTGCGCGGCATCGGCTACGCCCTGCGCCGTCCCCCGCAGGGCTGACCGGACCAAGGCCCGTGTTCGCCCGGTTCTCCTCCCGGCTGTCGCTGCGCGCCCGGCTGCTGGTGCTCGCGCTCGTGCTGGTCACCATCGGGCTCGTGGTCAGCGACACCTTCGTGCTCGGCACCGTCCGCAACCAGCTGGTGCAGCAGCTGGACGAGCAGCTCCAGCGGTACGGGCTGCCGCTCTCCCGCAAGCCCCCGAGCCAGCTGACCGCCCCGGCCGCCGGCCGGCCCGCCGCCGGCCGGCGGGTCAGCCTGCCCAGCCAGTACCTGGTGCAGTACCTGTCCTCGGACGGCAAGGTCCAGGCGTCGATGCGCCAGCCCGTCTCGGACAGCGACCCGGCGCCCCAGCTGGCCGGACTCGACCCGACCAGCACCGCCCCCGACGTCCCCTTCGACCTGCCCGACCAGCGCGGCCACCACAGCTGGCGGGTGCTGGTGCTGCCGCTCCAGCCGCCCCGCGGCCAGGCCGCCGGCCCCAGCGCGTACGCCGCCCCGGCCATCACCCCGACCTACGTCATGGTCGCGGTCTCCCGGGAGGACATCGACGCCACCCTCGGCAAGCTGAGCACCTCCTTCCTGGCCATCGGCGGCGGCGTGCTGCTGCTGATCGCCGGACTCGGCCTCTTCGCCGTCCGGGCCGGGCTGCGGCCGCTGCGCCGGATCGAGGAGGGCGCCGAACGGATCGCGGCCGGCGAGCTGTCGCACCGGATGCCGGAGCTCTCCCCGGGCACCGAGGTCGGCCGGCTGTCGGTCGCGCTCAACGGGATGCTCACCCAGATCGAGGCGGCCTTCGCGGCCAGCGCCGAGTCCGAGGCCCGGATGCGGCGCTTCGTCGCCGACGCCTCGCACGAGCTGCGCACCCCGCTGGCCGGCATCCGCGGCTTCGCCGAGCTGTACCGGATGGGCGCGCTGCCCACCGAGGCCGACGTCAAGCGGACCATGACCCGGATCGAGAGCGAGGCCGACCGGATGGGAGCCCTGGTCGAGGACCTGCTGGTGCTCGCCCGGCTCGACGAGGAGCGCCCGCTCGACCTCGCCCCGATGGACCTGCGCACCCTCGCCGCCGACGCGCTGCACGACCTCACCGCCCTCGACCCGAGCCGTCCGGTCTCGCTCACCGGCCCCTCCGGCACCGGCGCGCCCGGCGCGGCGCCCGTCGTCGGCGACGAGGCGCGGCTGCGGCAGGTGGTCACCAACCTGGTCGGCAACGCGGTCAAGCACACCCCGCCCGGCACCCCGGTCCGGATCGGGGTGGGTGCCGGCCACGGCGGCGTCTGCCTGCTGGAGGTCGCCGACTCCGGCCCGGGCCTCACCGAGGACCAGGCCCAGCGGGTCTTCGACCGCTTCTTCCGGGTGGACCCCTCCCGCAGCCGCGACAACGGCGGCGGCGCCGGCCTCGGCCTGGCCATCGCCACCGCCCTCACCCGCGCCCACGGCGGCACCCTCACCCTCCACACCGCCCCCGGCGAGGGCGCCACCTTCCGCGTCGAACTCCCGCGCCAGCGCTGACCGGTTCGTCCGGGTTCCGGGAATCCGGGCTTTCGGATCGGGCTCCTACGGTGCTTTGTCGACTCGTCAATTCGCGGGCGGACCAGGAAGGTTGCGCGCTCGATCTTTGCCGGAAACCGGCATGGAGCGTCAAGAATGCGTATGCCTATGATCGGCGCCGTGCCTGGCCGTCAGAAACATTCGGTTCAGGCGCGGATTCCGTGAAGCCGCACGTGCTTCCGTGCGCTGGTGACGCTCCGTCATGTCAGGGTGGATTCTGGCCGCGTGTAAAGAACTCTCTCTTCTCCTGCCGCATCTCGTGGGGATGCGGGTCGGGTGCATGGAAGTGCGGGACGGCCGCGTGGTGATCGAGGCGTCGACGCCGGGGCACGTCCCCGTGCCCTGTCCCGTCTGCGGAGCGCCATCCGACCGGGTCCACAGCCGGTACGGACGGCACCTGGCAGACGCGCCATGCGGCGGCCGGGGCGTCGTGATCGAACTGTCGGTGCGTCGGATGTTCTGCGACAACCGCGGGTGTCCGCGAGTCACCTTCGCGGAGCAGATAGATGGACTGACCAGCCGCTACGGCCGCCGGACGCCCGTCCTGCAGCGGATACTCGCGGCGCTGGGCGTCGTCCTGGCGGCCCGCGCTGTGGTCCGTCTGGCACTGCTGCTCGGCGTCGTTGTCAGCCGGATGACCGTCCTGCGTCTGGTGATGGGCTTGCCGGACCCCGCATGGGCGGGCCCGCGTGTGCTCGGCATCGACGAGTTCGCCACCAGGAAGGGCCACCGGTACGGCACCATCCTGGTCGACTGTGAGACCCACCAACCCCTGGACCTGCTGCCCGACCGCGACGCCGACAGCGTTGCCGCGTGGCTACGCGAGCACCCCGGCATCGAGATCATCTGCCGCGACCGCGCGACCGTCTTCGCCGACGGCGCCCGCGCGGGCGCCCCGGACGCCCAGCACTGCGCGGACAAATGGCACCTCTGGCACAACCTCGCCGAGGCCGTCGAACGCCTCGTCTCCTGTCACCGCTCCCTCCTGCGCGATTTGGTTGAACCCGACCCTCAATCCGAGCAGCCGGAGCCCCCGCCCGTCGAAACAGTCGAGGCCGCGGAAGAACCGCCCGAACCCTACCCGCAGGGGAAGTTCCTCGACCGACTCCGCGACACCCACGCCGCCGTACGCACCCAGGTCGAGCAGGGCCTGAGCCTGCGCGAGATCGCCAGACGCCTTGGTCTTGGGCGCAACACCGTCCGCAAGTACGCCCGCGCGGCCAGCCCCGAGGCGATGCTGCACGGCCAGTGGCAGAACCGGACCAGCAAGCTCGACCGGTTCAAGCCCTACCTCGACCAGCGGATCGCCGAGGGCTGCATGAACGTGTCCCAGCTCCACCGCGAGCTGCAAGAACGCGGGGCACACTGCAGCTACAGCACACTGCGCGACTACGTCCGTCCGCAACGTGCTGACCGTCGGGCTGCGGGGAGCACGCCGCCGATCGCCCGGCCGCCCTCGCCCCGCGAGGCCGCCGGCTGGATCACAGCCCACCCCGACCACCTACATGAGGACGATCAGCAGCGACTCAAGAACCTGCTGGTCCGCTCACCGGAGCTCAGGGCCGCCGCCTGCCACGTCCGCACCTTCGCGACCATCATGACCAACCGTGAGGGCGACCGGCTGCGGCACTGGATCGCTGACGTCTGCGCGGACGAGCAGTGCGGCCTGGCCGGCTTTGCCGCCGGACTGCTTCCCGACCTCGACGCTGTCGTCTACGGCATGAGCACTGACTGGTCGTCCGGTCCGGTCGAGGGCCGTGTCAACGACCTCAAGGCGCTCAAGCGCAGCATGTTCGGCAGAGCGAAGCCACCCCTGCTGCGCAAGCGGCTCCTCCTGATCGCGGCCAGCCGACGACCCCAACGCGGCGACGAGCCCCTGACTGGCTAACCTCTGCCGTCTCGGACCTGACGGTCCAGGAACTCGACCAGTCGCGTTTCCGAACGAAGAAGCCGTTCCCGTTGCTCCTGGGGAAGAGAAGCGAGCGCGTCGACCAGCACTCGCTTCCGAGGGATGTGCACCATGTTGCCGGAGTAGATCCTGCAGCCGGAACACCAGGCGAATCCGATGCAGCGCTCGAACATGGAGGACTCGAACGGGTGGAAGCGGTACTGGTACGAGAGGACCGGCGTTCCACAGTCGGCACACTTTCGCCGATCGCCGTCGGACACCGTCTCCCAGCCCCCGACCTTCCGCCAATGCTGCCGTCCGGCCGGTGCTCTTCAAGTCGTCATGCCGAGCATGATCTCTCACAGCGGGTCGTCCGGCGGACTCTTCGAAGCAAGATCTCGGTCAACACAGACCGTCACTGACTCGTGATCCCTTCACGGAATCCGTGCCTGAACCAAACATTCGGGGCCAAGGCTCTTGCATTCTTTCCGACCCGAAAGGGGTCATCGTGAATCTCCGCCGTTCGCTGGTCTCGGCCGTTCTCGTCGCCGCCGTCGTCTCGCCCGCCGCCGTGTTCTCCGCGGCACCCGCATTCGCGGAGTCGGCTCCGAAGACGACGCAGAGCCGGAGCGGCTCGATCGCCGAGCTGGAGCGCGCCGCCGCCGACGCGGCCAAGGCGTACGCGGCGGCCGTCGCCAACGAGGCCAGGGTGCAGGCCGAGCTCTCCGCGTTCTTCAATGACTCGCAGCCCTACCTGGGCAAGCTCCAGGCGGCCAAGGCCGCGGCGGGGAAGGCCGCCGCGGCCAAGGAGGCCGCCACCAAGGAGGCCGAGGAGGCGTCCGCGGCGTACGCGTCCGCCAGTGACGAGGACCGGCCCAAGGCCAGGGAGCGGCTGCTCAAGGCGTTCGACGCGGCCAACGCCGCCAGCGCCGCGGACGAGAAGGCCAAGGCCGCCGTGACCGCCGCGGGGAAGGCCCTGGACGACGCCCGGGTCGCGGAGTTCCGGAAGCTGGACGCGGCGCAGAAGGCGACCGCGGCCGCGGCCGCCGCCAAGGCCACCGCGGACCAGGCGCTCGCCGACGCCAAGGCGGCGGCCGCCGAGCAGCCGGCCGGGAAGCCCGCCGACAAGCCCGCCGCCGTCACCCCGGCCTCGGCCACCACCAGGACCACCACCACGAACACGTCGACCACGACCCAGGCCGCCACCCGGACCACCACCCAGGCCACCACCGGCTCGGCCACCGAACTCGCCGAGACCGGATCCGACCCGGCCACCCCGTACCTCGCCCTGGGCTCCGGCCTGGCCATCAGCCTCGGCGCCGCCGCCCTCTACGTCTCGCGCCGCAAGTCGGCCGCCCGCACCACCGCCTGATCCACCGGCTGACCCATCTCCTGATCCATCTCCTGATCCACCCCGAACCGCAGGACAGGCCGCTCCGGCCCGCCTGCGGTTCCGGCGTTCCGGGCCCCGAGGGTTCCTCGGTCGGGTGAACCGCCCGCCGTTCGCCCGGTCGGCCCAGCGCCCGCGTGCGATGGTCGCCGGCCGGTGGGAGCGGCCGCCCTAGATGAATGAGTCCGATGTTCTCAGTGGTCATAGGCGATGAGTGAGCGCTTGATCGTGGCCCCGGTGTTCCAGTTGTGCCAGATCGCGGCGGC
>NZ_JBHTWX010000104.1:0-33258 GCF_042792155.1 Kitasatospora sp. NPDC056651
CCCGGCCGCCTCCCGGCGGCCGGGCACCCGAGCTGTCGACGGTCAGCCAGTTCCCCACCCATGAGGCAGCCACGGTCTCTGGCGCTCAGTCGTCCTCGGTGCCTGCACTCGCGTCCCAGGCGGCAGTGACACATCCTTCTTCCCAGTGCCACCAGCCTTTCGCGTCACCATGTTCCAACAGCTTGCGGATCCGCGGGATGTCAGCCTCCGGTGGGATATCCAGCGCGACCATCCGGAACTGCTCGATGCCCTCGCCCGTCGTGCGGAGCCGATGAAAGGTCTCCAGCACGGTCTTCCTAGCCGCAGCTGAGCCTCCGTCCTTCAGCACGATCAACCGGATGGTGCAGTTCTCCGAGGCATCAACGGTGTCCCCGGCCCAGCGCAGGCCGTCGTCATCAACCTCCACCTGGATGACGTCGCCGCGGGCGACTCCACGCACGAACCAGGGAGTGTTATCAAGCCGCACCGTTCCGTCACCGAGGTCCACGGCCCACAGACTCTCGACGCTCGCAGGCGGCCAGCCGTCCTCATCCACCTCCATCCGGAAGTGGACCTTCACGTGGGCGTCGCTGATGTTCGTCACCGCGCCATCATTCACATGGACCAGCAAGGCCGGAAGCGCGGGGCCAGGGAACATCGCCAAGACGAGATGAACAGCAAAGAGCGTTGAGCCATCGTCGCGGACATGTAGTCTATGAATCGTCGCAGTTCAGAGCCGATGCCCGAGCTCCTGCGGTCGGTAAAATCGACGACATCACGAGGCTCAAGCTCCACCGCGAGGCAGACCAGGACGTGCTGGACCTGATCCGCGAGATGATGAGCATGCCGGTCACCCTGATCCTCGTCGGTGTCGGCATCCCGACCTCTGGCCTGCTGCGGGACGGCCGGCGCGACCCCGTCACCCGGCAGTGGGTCTTCCCGCCGGTCAAGGACCGCGGACGCAGCCCCAACGCCCACGCCGCCACCCAGCACGAACGCCGCTTCGAAATGATCGACCTCGACGCGTTCAGCTACGACACCCCCGCCCAGATCGAAGCCTGGACCGCACACCTGCGGGGCCTGGAGAGCTGTCTGCGGCTGCTGAACGACACCGACGGCATGCTCACCACCGGCGGCATGCCCGAGTACCTGTTCCGGCGCACCAACGGCGTCGTCGGCCTCCTGGAGAAGCTGATCCAGACCGGCTGCCGCCACGCCATCGAGACCCGGGCCGAGCACCTGACGGTCGACCTCCTGCAACGGTGCACGGTCAGCCCCACCGACCTGCCCGACCTGGACGCCGACTCCGGCGAACAACCGGAGATCCCCCAGATGCCGAAGAAGAAGCGCCCCGGTCGCAACACCGTCTTCGACGACGACGGCCCCACGGGGGCGGTGGGTTGACCGGCACGCCCCGCCCGCTGGCCCGCAGCCTGGCCCCGCTGCCCGACGAGTCACTGCCGGGCTTCCTGCTGCGGCTCGCCCACCGGCTGAACCGCACGCCGGCCCGGGTCGCCGTGCTCACCGGCATCGCCCCCTACCGGCTCGGCCACGCGGTCAAGCTCCCCGCACACCTGCTGGTCGCCCTGCGGCCGGAGGCCGCAGTCCGCTTCGCCGCCACAACGCGCCTGACCCCCAGCGAGGTCCGAGCACTCGGGCTGCGACCGCACCAGGTGACGTACCCACCGATCACGGACGCCGGGGAGCGTCCGGACGGCCGGTTCGGCTCCCATGTGTGGGCGTTCACCGCCGCCAGCCGCTTCTGCCCCCAGTGCCTGGCAGGTGACGGCACCGCGGTCCAGAGCGCGCACGGCGGCCCCTGGCGCCTGCCATGTCACCTGCCGGTCGTCTTCGCCTGCACCCGCCACCGGCGCCTGCTCGACCACCTCTGCCCGTGCTGCCGCCAACCCCTCAACGCGTCCGTCCAGGGCCGGGCGGCCCTGATCCTGCACCCGACCGGTCACGCACTGCACCCCGCCCAGTGCCGCAACCACGCCCCCGACGCCGGCACCCGCAAACCCAAGCCCGCCTGCGGCACCGACCTGACCACGACGGCTGCGGGCACCCGCGCGAGCGCGGACACTGACCTCGGCACCCTGCTCGATCTCCAGAGCAGGCTGCTGGCGCGACTGGTCTCGCCGGCCGCCGGAGAGTCGCTGTTCTTCCCGGACCTGATCGCCGTCAGCCAGATGATCACCATCTCGTGGCCGGCCGCCGTCGACAACCTCAGCCTTCCCGAGGTCGCGACCGACGCCCTCGACAAGCACATCCACGCCATCCGCCGCCGCACCGCCGACCGCCCCCACGGGGACAACGGCCGCATCGTCATCAGGCCGCCACCCGCAGCCGTCGCCTGCGCGAGCCTGCTCGCCATGAGCGAGTACCTGGTCAGCCACCCGGACCCGGCAGCCGCCCGCGACTGCGTCCAGATCCTGGCCCGCCGCGCCGTCGAACGCGACCGCACCCGCTTCGTCGGCATCATCCGGCGCGGACAGTTCTCCCTGCCACTCGCCCGCGCGCTTGCCGTCCAACGGGGCGGCTTCCACGCCACGGCCGGCGCCGGCACGTCCGCGTCCCTGCGCGTACCGACGCGCACCTGCCGCTTCACGGCCCAGGGGATCCCCCAGCTCCTGCCGAACGCCGCCTACGAGCGCCACCTGGCCCACTTCACTACCCGCCTCACCGTCGCCAGCCGCAACAACGCACGCCTGGTGCGGCGGGCCGCCACCCTCAAGCTCGCCGAGATGACCAGCGGCGGTACCTTCTCCGACAGCGCCCGTCTGCTCGGGATCCCGCGCGGGCACGCCCTCTCCGGGCTTCAACAGCTCCGATTGCGTACGGACGGCGAGGACACCTGGCAGCAGTTCCTTCTCGGGCTCGACGCGATCGCCGCCGAACTCGACGGCCAGGAACATCGCATCGACTACCAGCGCCGCCGAACGGTGCTTGAGGACTGGAACATCCCGCCGGCCCACTGGGCCCACCTCACCGATGGCCTGCCCACCCTCGACGCGGCTCCCGAACTGCGGATCTGCGCGTCGGTTCTGGTGTGGACTCAGGTCACCGAGGGCGACTACCTGTTCAGCCCACTGGTGCGGGACCGTGGCTGGGGCGGGCGACTGCCGGGTGGCCCGGACCTTGTCCGCGACCTGCCCCACCTCGCGGGCGCCCGCCGCGGCGCCAAGGCCTTCCTCCTTCCGCGCCTGGCCGCCTACACGCAGCAGACAGCCGCCGGGTGCGACGGCGGTGCACGGACCGGCGAACAACGGACGACCCCATGACCTCCCGGCCGCTGGTCCGCAGCCTGGCACCGCTACCGGAGGAGTCCGTGGCCGGCTACCTGCTGCGGTTGTCCTTCCGCCTCCACCGGTCCCCGGGCGGAACTGACGGGGCTCGGCCCGCAGAAGACCGAGCCACCTCAAGCAGTCGGGAAATGACCTAAATCACCGGTATTTCGGTTGGAGGCGATTGGCAGTGAGATTAGCGATGGCGCGTCTGGAAAGAACTCTCCCGAAGGTGCGTGGGATGCAACACCAACGCTGAGGACGACATCTCATGGGTACAGCAGGGCGCCTCCACGAACGAGGAGACTCCGCCGTCGCCACCGCTCTGTACGGGCCGGACCTCTTCCGGCCCGACGAGCTGACCGCAGTCCGCCTCGCCGCCGACATGCGACGCATTCCCGACCTCAGGAAGACCTGGAACCCGGCTATGGGACCCCGGCTGTTCGACAGCCGCAATCCGGTCGGCACCTACGACTCCCACATGAAGGGCATCCCCTTCGAGGAGAACCTGGCCAAGACCCGGGCCCTGAAGGACTTCCCCGACCTTCCCCTCGCCACGGACGCCCCACGCCGCCACGGCTTCGCTGCCCGCGGCACGGCACTGCTGCGGGCCATGACCGAAGCGATCCCGGTACCCGACACCCCTTTCTGGCACGCAGTGGCCGAACAGACCTACGGGTACGCCTGGTGCCTCATCGACAACAACCGTCTGTGCCAAGCGTGCGTGCGCGGATCCTGTTCCGTCAGCCTGTTCGACTCCTTCGCCGACTACTACCACTTCGCCGAACAGATGCCCGAAACCCTCGACATCTGCGCACAACGCGTCGTGGAGTACATCAACCACGTCCACCACGACCACGCAGCCGACGGCCAGGAACGCAAAATCATGGACGCCTGGCTGGCGTCAACCCAAGCCATCTACGCCGACGTCCTCCACCCCAAGGCCGAGCAGCTTCGTCTCCCCGACGACGAACTCCGCACCATCCGATACCGCGTGATCAACGCCGCGATCCGGGCGTTGACCCTCCAAGCCCGCCACGAGCAGGGGCCACTCACCGGGGACGACAACACCATCGACGCGGTCGCGCTGGCCGCTGTGGTGACGCACGATGCCTGTGACCGCCGCCACGACAACATCGCCAACGAGTACTACAACACCCTCACCTTCACCGCCGCCCACACCGGCGTGGAAAGTGTCGACATGGTCCGCCGGTTCTGTACCGATGTCTGGGCGTGGGCCATCGACCAAGGTGCCGACTGGGCCCTGCACATCGCGGGCCGGCTGCTGGTCTGGCAGGTCTACATGGCCCGCTACCAGGCCGACGTCCTCCTCGACCACCTGACCGCCCCCGCCCGCCGAGAGACAGCCAAGGTCGACCCCTACGGCGACCCCGTACTCAACACCCTCAACCCTCTGCCGCCCAGCCCCACCCCCGACGACTACGACCTGCGCTCGCGCTGCCAGGACAAAGCCCGCTACGACCACCTGCTCCACGCCTGCCTGGCCCACTTCCGGACCTGCCCCGGCTGCCGCGGCTACGACACCTTCACCTGGCAGCAGCGAGTCCCCCTCATCGAGGCGGCCTACCGCACCAAGTACACCGACTGCCGCTGCCTGAACACCCTCGGCACCTACTCGATCCTCGCCTCGCTCGATCACCTCTGGTGGGCGGCAGACCCCTCGTCCCGCTACACCGGACCGACTGGCGAATGGTCCCCCTTGCTCTGCTGAACCCCTCTTGCCGGATATGACCGGACCACCGGTATTCGGCGTGTTTGAGTCCAGCCCTGGCGTGCTTGTACGGCGTCTGCCAGGGGTACGTAGCGGGCCGGAGATCACGTCGTCCGACGTTGTTGGAGCGCGAATGATGGATCGATCGAGGGTGCTTGATGCCCCCGGTGCCCTTCCGCTGGTGGGGCACGCGTGGGAGCTGTGGCGCCGGCCGCTGGCGTTCCTGTCCTCCCTGGCGGGAACGTGTGACGTGGCCGTACTGCGGCTGGGACCCCAGCGGGCGCATCTCCTGGTCAGTCCCGAGGCGGTGTGGGAAGTCCTGGTGACCCGCAATCAAGACTTCAACAAGGGGGCCCTGTTCGAAAAAGGCAAGGCGGTCACCGGGAACAGCATCGTCGCTTCGGAGGGGGACTTCCACAAACGTCAACGGAGGTTGTTGCGGCCGGCGTTCTCGGCTTTGCGGTTCGGCGTCTACACCGAACTCATCCGCGACGTCGCGCAGGACATGTCGGCGCGGTGGCACAGCGGCCGCACCATCGCGGTCGACCAGGAGATGTTCAGGATCAGCGCCGCGGCGGTGATGGTGTGTCTGTTCTCTGCGCCGGGGCTGGCGGAGGAGGCCGCCGCGGTGGCGATGCGGTCGATGCCGACGGTGGCCACTGGTGTCGCCATGCGGGCTCTGTTCCCCTCGCAGGTGCCGTTCCGGCTCCCACTGCCTGCCAACCGGCGCTACGAGCGGTCGCTGCGCGACATGCACGTGGTGATCGACCGGATCATCGCCGACTACCGTGCCACCGGGGTTCGCCACGGCGACCTGCTGTCCATGCTGCTGGACGCCCAGGACGAGGAGAGCGGAGAGCGGATGACGGACGCCCAGATCCACGACGAGTGCGCCGGGCTGCTCGCGGTCGGATCCGAGACCACCGCCCGCACGCTGGCCTGGATGTTCCACATCCTGGGATCCCGTCCGCAGGTCGCGGCGAAGGTACGGGCCGAACTCGACGACGCCCTCGGCGACGGCCCGGTGACGTACGAGGCCATCACCCGCCTCGACTATCTGCCCCGACTGGTCAACGAGGTGCTGCGGTTCCACTCGCCGGCGTTCCTGTTCACCCGCTCCCCGCACACCGACCTCGACCTGGGCGGGCACCATGTCCCGGCGGGGACGCTGATGCTGTGGAGCCCCTACGTCCTGCACCACAACCCGGCATTCTTCCCCGCGCCCGAGCGGTTCGACCCGGACCGCTGGATCGAGCCCACCGTCGAAGCGAAACGCGCCTTCCTGCCCTTCGGCGCCGGCCCGCACCGCTGCATCGGCTCCGCGTTCGCCGTCAACGAGATCATCACGATCCTCGCCACCGTGACCCGCCGCTGGCACCTGACCCCGGCCGCCGCCGGGCCGGTGCGCTCCACCGCACTGGCCATCCACTTTCCCACCCGCCTGCCCATGGCCCCCGTCCCCGTCACCGCCGCGAGCTAGCCACGCCCCCCGTCTCTCGACCGGTCGGCTCGCCGCGAGGTGGCGGACCGACCGGCCTCGGTACGCCGGACAGGTCTGCGGCCACAGGGCCGGTAGTACCTTCGCTCCTTCGAACTGTTGCTGTCCTGCTGAACACCGTGGGCCGGACCTCCGGCTGGGCAGGACGGCTGCCGGGACCCGCAGACGCTGCGGGTCGAAGGCGACGCGGCGTCCTCGGCGTTGATCACCGGCGAGAACCACCGGGCCCCGTGAACCGGATCGGTCCTCACGGCCCGGACCCGAAAGTCCGGGCCCGGGGGCGCCGTGCGTACCGGGGGCGGAGGTGTCAGGGGTTCGGGTGGGTGCCGTGCTCGGGGTGTGTGGTGTTGTCGATCGGGAGGCCGTCGATGCGCGGGATGTCCGCCCAGATGTGGACGTTCCTGATGTCGGTGGTGGCGGTGGCGGTTCCCCCGGTCAGGGTGAAGGTGAAGGTCTCGCCCGGTTCGATCGCCTTGCGGGCCGACCAGGGCGCGGCGCGCAGTTCGACGCGCAGTCCGCGGTCGTGCGGTTTCGCGGAGACCACCTCGGGTGTGATCGGGTGGCCGGTGGCGTTCACCGGGCCGCCGAGCTCCGGAGGAAGGACGAGGGACAGCCGCCAGTTCGCCGGGATGGTCCTGCCGTGAGCGGGGTTGGACACGGTGACGGCGGCTTCGAAGTAGCCCACGTCTCGGCGCCGCGTGCGAAGGGCCAGGCTCGGCCTGGTCCGGTCGTGTCGGCGCCGGGGGACGGCCTTGACGAAGACCCACCTCATCCGCGGGTCTTCCGGGTCGAACACGGCGGCGTCCACGAGTGTGTCCACGTTCGTCGTCAGGAATCCCTGTGCTCCCCGGCTGACGACGTACGTGCCGTCGTCCTGGCGCGTCCATGCGAACGACGTGCCCGGCACGTCCAGGGTCACGGCGACCGCGGGCGGCTTCACGCGCAGGTACGCCCCCCCACAGCACAGCACCCATGGGGGGACGAAGGCCGAAACCCGCGCAGGATGCCGGAGTTCCCCCGAACCGGCCGACCCGGACCAGACGACGCCGAGCATGCGAGCCCGGGCCGGGCCGTAGGCGGAAGCACCTCGCCAGGGCCGTCGCTGCGATCGACTGGGAACACGCGTAGGCCGAACGGGTGATACCGGGCGGTACGGCGAACGCGAACGGTGCGGCTCTTTAGGCTCTCGTGACGTTCATACGACAAAGGGGAGGGCTCGCATGGCGAAGACGGGACCCGGGGACGGCGTGGTGGGGATCATCACCACCGTCGCGGGCGGCGGGCGATACGACTTCAACGACAACGGTGACGGCGGGCCCGCGACACAAACGACGTTCAGCTTCCCGACGGGGGTGGCGGTGGACCCGCACGGCAACCTGTACATCTCCGAATGGGGGAGCAGCCGGGTGCGCATGGTGTCGGCCGGCGACGGGATCATCACCACCGTCGCGGGAAGCGGGAAGGGCGGGGGCCTCGGTGACGGCGGTCCCGCCACCCGTGCGTCGCTGTATCAGCCGCGGGGGGTGGCGGTGGACGCGCGCGGCAACCTCTACATCGCCGACACCGAGAAACCATCTGGTGCGCAAGGTGTCCGCCGTCGACCGGACCATCACCACCGTCGCGGGCACCGGTGAGGAGGGCACCAAGGGGGACGGCGGCCCCGCCACCAAAGCACAGCTGCGCAACCCGAACAAGGTGGCCGTGGACGCGCAGGACAACCTCTACATCGTCGACGCCTTCACCGTACGGAAGGTGACGTTCACCGCACCGAAACCCACACCCGCACCGGCCCCCAGCGCGTCGAAGACCCGCGCGAACCTCTCCGGGCAGGCGTCCTGCGACAACCAGAAGGTCGCACCCGGCGCCGCCTTCAACAAGCGCCTCACGGTGACCGCCAGGAGCACCGACGACGGCTCACTGCTCGCGGGCATTCCGGTGCTGTTCACCGTCTCCGGCGGCACCGACTCCCACTTCCCCGACGGTGCCGCGACCGCAGAGGCGGTCACCAACGCCCAGGGCACGGCGAAGGCCCCCCAACTCACCGCGGGCCCCACCCCGGGCACGGTCACCATCGCCGTGGAGGCCCACCGCAACCCTGGCAGCAACCCGGCCCGCTACCAGGCCCAGATCACCCCGGCTTGACCGAGACCCGCCCCTGATGGGCCCGGACCGCCCGGACCCACCAGGGCTGCCAGCCCCGATCGCCGGTGCATCAGCAGGGAGCTGCCACTGCCCTGGAAGCCACCGGCCACCACCACGTGTTCTCCCCAGGACAACCGCCAGCGCGTCAGGGAATATCGCACGATCGGAATGACGCTCCCCGTCAGTCGACGGAGCACGAGCGCCGTGTCGTTGCGCTCACCGGAGGTGCTGGCCCACACGACCCTGGCCTCCGCAGTGCGGTGCCGGCCCTTCGCGGCCGTCACTCGAAACGAGCCGCACCCATCTGAATTGACCGAGGGCGCTGTCGGTGGGTCGGCCAGCGGTGACAGATGTCGGCGCTATATGTCAGCTAAAGGCATCAACAACAGGGACTGCGACTACTGGCTGTAGATGTCACTCGTGGCACCCCGTGACCTGGGCTGGTGTCAGTTCGGTTCGGGATGGCTGCGGCCGGGCTGCAGAGTCTTGTTGTCACCTGCGTACAGGGTCGCGCCTCGGTGGGGCGAACATTTGTGCGTCGAATTCTCGGAAACCCATCTTCTGGGAGGGATCTTCGCCGTAGGTGCTCCCGCATGATCAAATCGCGACGGAGAGCGAGGGGGCGTGTCCTCGACGCTATCTGGGTGGGTCCCGGGTCGGGGGTGCAGATGCGTGGACCGGCTTGTGGTCCGATGTCTGTGACCTGGGCGACCTTGCCCGCCTCCGCACGGGATTCGACGCCTACAGGAAGACGCTCAACCTCGCGGCCGGCTGGAGCGACCGCTGGACCGCTACGTGGCGCTTCGGCCGTACGCCGGTCACCTGTTCGGTGCGGAATCTCGCCGAGGTCGAGGCGGTCCAGAGTCAGCCGGTTCGCCGCTTCACGTGGCGGACGGGCCAGTGGCACAGGCCCGGCTCGGCCTCCAGAACCAGCTGCTACAGGCCACCGCGTCGGGACCGCTCACGTTCGGCGAGCTGGTCGAGCAGTGCAGCTACCCGGGGATCGCCCGGGCTCACGCTCTCCGCATGACGTCGTTGAGTGAGGCCGAGAGCGCCTATCCCCGGACTCAAAGTCTTCGTCGGCTCGTGACTGATCGCGATGGTTGCCCGCAGGCGAACCTTTGACCTTCATCCTGCGGGACAGTGCAGTGGTCGACGGGCGGCCGGCTACCCGCGCGGACCTTCGCCGAGCGCCTTTCGCCTTCAGCTGCGGTGACAACCTGCGGCCCGCTCGCCGGACGGACGGCGGCTGTGCGTCCGGGCGGGCGAGCGGCCGGCCGACGGCGCCGTCGGAGCCGGTCGGCCGGGTGGTCTGGCCCGCTTCGGCTCATCGGCCGTAGTGGCTGAGGAACATGTCGACGCCGCCGGTGATCAGGCGGTCGGTGAGCTCGGTGTCGGGGGCGTTGTCGTAGCCGCTGTACACCAGGTGTGGGGAGAGGACCAGGCCCGATAGTTGCAGGACCGCGAGGTCGATGTCGGGGATGTCCAGCAGACCGCGTTCGACCAGGCGGTGCAGCGCGGCGCCGAGTGTGGTGTGGAAGCGGCCGGGGCCGTGTTCCTGCCATGCCTTTCCGAGTTGCGGGAAGCGGCGTACCTCCCCGGCGGCGAGGTTGCGCAGGGCCAGGACTTGGGGGTCGGCGAGGCCGGCGACCCATGCCTGGCAGGCCGCGATGAGGTCGGCGCGTACGTCGTCGGAGGCACCGAGGGCGTCGACGACCGCCAGGCGGCTGGCGGTGTCGAGTGCTTCCTCCAGGGCCTGTCCGATGACGGCCGTGAAGAGGGTGTCCTTGCAATCGAAGTGGTTGTAAACGGTCATCTTCGACACGCCCGCCTCGCGTGCGATCAGGTCCATTCCCGCGCCGAAGCCTTCGCGGAGGAAGACCTCCCGGGCAGCGGCGATGATGTCCCGGCGCTTGCGCTCCGCGCGTTCTCCGGAAGGAGTGCGGCCGACGGCGGGTTGTGCGGTCATGGGGGTCCTCCGGTGGATCGGAAGGCGGGCCGACTGCTCCCACCAGCTCGTGAACTATACCTGCGGGTACAGGTCCCCGGGCCCGGGCGCGTGCCCCCCGGGCCCGGGGCCGGTCTCACCTGGCGAGGAATCCCATCCGTCCGGCGGCGTAGTCGGCGTACGCCTGGGCGATCTCGTCCTTGGCGTTCATCACGAACGGGCCGCTGCGCACCACGGGCTCGCCGATCGGCTCGCCGGTGAGGAAGAGCACGTCGGCGCCGGCCGGGCCGCCGGTGAGGTTCACGGCGTCGCCGTCGTCGGCGAGCACGCCCAGGTGGCCGTCCGGGAGTTCGGTCCCGGAGGCGTTCGCGCTGCCCGCGAGGACGTAGACGGCCGCGTTGTGGCCCTGTGCGATGGGCAGTCTGACGGTCGATTGCGGGGCCAGCGTGGCATGCGCGACGAGTACCGGCACGTGGGTGTCGAAGGGGCCGGTGACGCCGTGTGTGCGGCCCGCGATCACCTTCAGCCGGGAGCCGTCCTCGATGCGGACGACCGGGATTGCGTCGGCGCCGTGGTTCTGGGTGCGCGGCGCGATGCCCTTGAGCCGCGAGGGGAGGTTGACCCAGATCTGCAGGTTGTGCTGGCGGCCGCCGGAGGCGAGGAAGTCGGCGGTGGGCATCGCGGAGTGGACGATGCCGCTGCCCGCGGTCAGCCACTGGACGGCGCCGGGCGGGACGACGCCGCGGTGTCCCTCGGAGTCGGCGTACTCGATGTCCCCCTCGAGTACGTAGGCGATCGTCTCGAAGCCGCGGTGGGGGTGCGGCGGTGTGCCCTTCGCCTCGCCGCGGGCGAGCTGCACCGGACCCACCTGGTCGACCATCAGGAACGGGTCGAGGAAGGCCAGGTCGGGGGTGGGGAAGGGGCGGCGGACCGGGAACCCCTCGCCCTCGCGGGTGTGGATCGGGCTGACGACGGTGGCGACCGAGCGGGTGGTGGTGGTCGGGGTGTTCATCGCTCTCCTTCGATGGCGACGGCTATGGCTGGCGTGCCCGTGCCCAGGCGGCCTGCGGGTACTGCGGTGGGGCAGCGTCTTCGCATTTCTGTACTGTACTGTACAGTCCATGAAGCTGGGTCACTCCGGCCCAACCGCCCCCCGGCCGAGCCCGAACCGCGCCTGAACGACACCGGCTTTTGCGCCGGCCACCCATTGATATTGATGAAAGAGCACATCACCATGTCCGAGCTGAAGATCCTCGCCATCTCCGGGAGCCTGCGCACCCAGTCGCACAACTCGGCCCTGCTGCGCGCCGCCCAGAAGTTCGCTCCCGACGGGTTCGCCGTCGAGATCTACGAAGCACTGCGCGAGATCCCCCCGTACGACCAGGACCAGGACACCGACACCCCGCCCGCCGCGGTCGCCGAGCTGCGCCGCCGCATCACCGAAGCGGACGGCCTGCTGATCGCCACCCCCGAGTACAACTACGGCATCCCCGGCGTCCTCAAGAACGCCCTGGACTGGGCCAGCCGGCCCAGCGGCCACTCCTCCCTCAACCGCAAGCCCATCGCGCTGGCGGGCACCGCGATGAGCAACTTCGGCACCGTGCGCGCCCAGCTCGCGCTGCGCCAGATGTTCCTGTGGACCGACTCGCAGCTCGTGACCAAGCCCGAAGTCCACGTCTTCCGCTCCCAGGACCGCTTCGACCAGGCCGGCAACCTCACCGACGAGGCAACCATCAGCCTGCTGCAGGACCTCCTCCTGGCCCTCGGCAACAAGATCCGCTCGTCGCGGACCCACGCCGCCGCCTGATCGACGCGAACACGCTCCGGCGCGGGCCCACCTCAACCCCCGCCACCCCGCGCCGGAGCCTCGCCCCGAGACAACCGGAGATGCGGTGGACTCCCTCACACCCCACCCCAGCCCGTCCGCCGAAACCCCCCACCCCGCCACCGGGGCCACCGCCTCGGCACACACCCCACCGAACCCGGTGCACCCAACCACCACACGCCGACGCTTCGCCCTACTCGCCACCATCCAGGTACTGGTCAACGCCTGCGTGACCATCACCTCCGCCGCCGGACCCGCGATCGAACGCGGCCTCGACCTCACCCGCACCCAACTCGTCCTCGCCAGCTCCGCATACGGCCTCGCCTTCAGCGGCCTGCTGCTCCTGGGCGGCCGACTGGCCAACCTGACCAACCAACGCCGCACCTTCGCCCTGGGCACCGGCACAATCGCCCTCGGCTCCGCCGTCGCCGCCGCCTCCACCACGGCGCCCGTGCTGATCGCCGCTCGCTTCATAGCGGGCTGCGGAGCCGCACTCGCCGCACCGGCCGCGATGGCACTACTGGGAGCCGTCTTCCCCGACCCCCCGCGCAGAGCACGGGCGATCACCGTCTGGGGCTCACTCGGCGGCATCGGCGCCGCCCTCGGCATCCTGATCAGCGGCGTGATGGTGACCCTGCTCACCTGGCGCTGGGTCTTCACCGTCCTCGCCGCCGTGGCCTTCGTCGTCGTACTGGCCGCGCCGCGCCTGCTGCCCCGTGGGGCCACGCCATCACCGGGACGTGTCGACGTCGCTGGGGCCGTGCTCGCGCCCGCCGGACTCTGCGCGCTCGGCTACGGCCTCGCCATGGCCGGCCCCCACGGATGGAGCGCGCCCGGCGTCCTGCTCCCACTGGGATCAGGCGTTCTGCTGCTCGCCGCCTTCGCCGTCGTCGAGACCGTGATCGCCCACCCGCTGCTGCCACCACGGCTGCTCGCATCCACCGCCCGCGTCGCCGCCCTGCTGACAACCATGCTCGGCCCGGCCAGCGGCGCCACCACCGCCTTCCTCCTCTCCCTCTACTTCCAGCAGGTACGCGGCTGGTCACCGCTGGCGACCGCCGCCGCCTACCTGCCGTACACCGTCGTCCTCTCGGCGACCGGCCTGCTCTCCGGGCGCCTCGTCGAACGGTTCGGCGCCCGCAAGATCGCACCAGTCGGGCTCCTGGTCATCTCAGCGGGATTGGCGCTGATCAGCCGCCTCACCCCGGCAGGGCCGCTGGGCACACCGCTCCTCGCCGGCCTGCTGGTCCTGCCATTCGGCATCGGACTGACCATCCCCTCCGCCGTGACAACAGCGGTGGAGGGGATCCCCCAGCGGCAAGCCGGCCTGGCAGCCGGCGTCGTGAACACCGCCATGCTCACCGGCCCCAGCATGGGCATAGCTGTGCTGGCCTCGCTCGCCGACAGTCGCACCGCCGCCCTCACCCATGCGGGCCGCATCCCCTCGGCCGCCGCGGTCGGCGGTTACACGCACGCCTTCGCCGTCGCGGCCACCGCATTCCTTCTGGCCGCGGCACTCACCGCCGCAGGTTCGCGGGCACGCAGGCCGAAACGACTGGGTTAGCTGGCGGGATGCCCACGACCTGTCAGGACAGTCAGCGTGGGCTCGAGACTGCCGAGAGGTCCAGTAGGAAGGCGCAGAAGAGGTCGCGGTCCAAGCCGGTCGGAGCCGTCAGAGAAGCGTCGCCAGCTGATCTTGGTGACAACTATCGCCGGTATGTGTCAACTAGCCTCAATACCAGTGACTTAAGAGTCCCAGGCTCGTGGAACTTTGCCCGGAGGGTTAAATTGGGCTCTTCTGCTGGACCTGTGGGTGTGATCAGGCGAGTTGGCGGCGGGGCAGGGTGGGTCGGCTGCCGCCGAGGCAGAGCATGACGAGGGCGATGACGGCGTCGGCGGTGCGGAAGCCGAAGCCGCGTCGGATGATCAGGCGTGTCTTGGTGTTGGTAGCCTCGATCAGGCCGTTGCTCAACTGCTCGGCGATGGCGGCCGTGATGGCGTCGTAGTGCCGCTTGATCTTCCACCGCAGGCCCAGGAAGGCGGGGATGCGGCAGCGCTGGGCCCAGACAAGCCGGCGGTCCAGGGCGGCGACGGCGGCCGCCAGCCCCTCGGCCTTCGCGATGCGGTAGACGGTGCGCAGGCCTTCCTTGAGCAGGTAGGCGCGGTGCAGACGGGGGTCGTTGGCGGCGATCCAAGCGAGCTTGGCGCTCTGGCGCCCGGTGAGGTCTTCAGGGTTCTTCCACAGCGCGTGCCGGGAATGCTTGAGCCGCCGGGCCAGTTCGGGGTCGGCGCCCTCGCGCCTGGCCCGGTTCCAGCTCGACCGGCGCTCCTCGTCCAGCGCCTCGGTGGCCCAGGCCACCACGTGGAACGGATCCATGGCCCGCACCGCGTTCGGGGCGCGCTCCGCGACGACGTCGGCAATCCACTCCGCGCCGTCCGCGCTGATGTGCGTCAGCCGGTGGGACCGTTGCTCACCGAGGGCGTCGAAGAACAAGCGCAGAACGTCCTTGCCGTGGCCGTCGGACATCCAGACGACGTGCCTGCTGTCGTGGTCGACCACGACGGTCACGTACTTCTGTCCCTTGCGGTAGGAGATCTCGTCGATGCCGATCCGACACAGGGACGCGAGGCGGTCGATCCCGGCGTCGGCATCGCGCTGGTAACGGGTGAGGATGGAGCCCACGGTGCGCCAGGCGATCCGCATCAGCTGCGCGGTCGCCGACTTCGAGCACTCGGTGGCCAGCCAGGCGACCTGCCGGTCGAAGTCGTATGTGTGTCCGGCATCGTGTCGGGCCCAGGGCACCGCGGCCACCACCACCCCGTGGCGCGGGCAGCACACGCGCGGGGCGTCGGCCTCCAGGAACAGCGGCAACCCGGCCGCGTCCAGGTGCCGCCAGCGTCGACGGCCGGCCCCGGCGTCGAACCGAGGGCAACGGCTGCGGCAGATCCCGCAGCGGCGACGCGCCCGGGACCGCGGACGCACCGCGACCACCATGACCTGTGCTTCCTCGTCGAACCAGGCGTCTTCCGGCACCGCCTGCTCGCATCCGACCAACCGCTTCAATACCGTGGTGAACCGCACGCCGCTTCTCCTGCGCGCTCGATCTCGGGCTTCGACACCTCAAGATCTGCACAGGGAGCGGCGTGCACTGCGTCAGGCTCTCCGAAGCGACCCACAGATGGAGCAGAAGAGCCCCAAAAGGTCTCCCAACTGCTGATCGACCTCGGTGTCACCCGAAGCCACTCCAGGCCCAAGGTCTCCAACGACAATCCGTACAGCGAGGCCCAGTTCAAGACCACCAAGTACATGGCCGACTTCCCACAGCGGTTCGATTCCCTGGCCCATGCCCGGGAATGGTTCGACGCTTTCATCTCGTACTACAACCACGAGCACCGGCATTCGGGAATCGGCCTTCACACACCTGCCAGCGTGCACTTCGGCACCGTCGAGGAGGTCCGCGAGCAGCGGGCCGTCACCCTCGCCGAGGCATACGCCCGGCATCCCGAACGCTTCGGCCGTCGTCCCCGACCGCCCGAGATACCGCAGACGGCCTGGATCAATGACCCGGCCAAGCGCAGGGAACCCGCACCACAAACCTCATAGCGTCACAACTGTCTCACTGGACTTGAAATCTTCCGAGGTGACCGTCTACCTCGCCTGCAACGAGGCGCCTCTGGCGATCAAGAAGGACATCCGCGACGCCATCATCGAGGAGACTCTCGACCGTGTGCGGGCCGGCGAGTGGGGAACCCGGGTCACCCGGCTGGAGCAGTCTTGGGCGGCGACTCCCTGGCTGGACCTCGCCGTCCGGGTATTCAACGAGTCCAACCCGCTGGTGGCCGGTCCTCATGTGGTCGTGGAGAACGGCTTCGATCTGGGCAACCACCTTCGGGACGTCGAGGCCGAGGTCCTGAAAGTGCTGTCCGACGAGCAGAAGATCAAGCAGGCCGAAGCCCGGCCGACGATCCTGCTCGTCGACGCGGCCCGAACCGGAAACGCCTGGATGAGGCCAGAGCAGATCTGGGCTCGTCGTCTGGCCGACCTGCTGCCGCAGGACACCCCCTTCGTCGGCGTCGCGGTGATGATCCCGAGGTTGGACAGGGCGGATGCTCCGATCTCCATCGCCCTGCGGGGGAACGCTCCGGCCGAGGACCTGGACGCCGCCAAGAAACTGGCGGTCGACCTCGGACTGGAGCTGAACGAGTAACGGCTTGGCTGGCCGAGTCTCAGCGGGCCCGGACGGGCTGAGAGCCGATCGACGTGACGGTGCCGCGTCGGTCGGCTTTCTCGCGGAGCGCGATGTTGTCGGCGTGCAGAGCCGCGATGACCGTGGCGGCTGCGTCGAGCCGACGTCCGAGGGTCTTGTTCTCGTGGCTGAGCTCTCTGAGTCTGCGTCGTAGCTCGGTGTTGCGTTTGGATTCTCCGGGGGTCCGCGCCCCGGCCCTTTCCTCGCGTACGTGTACGCGAGGAAGAAATCACCCGGACGGGCGGCGCTGCCACAGGCCCGGCCGAATCCCCGCCGGGCCGTCTCCGCGCTCACTACGCTCGGCGGCGTGACCACCACCGCGGCCGCCCGGCGGCCCATCACCGAGCTGCCCGCCAGCCCCTCCTCCATCGGCCTGACCTACGGGCTGGAGACGCCGCTGCGCAGCCACGCCCACGACCGCACGATCGAGCGGTGGACCGTCAGCGCCCGGCTCGGGGAGCACCTCGACCTGGAGCACATCCCCGTGTGCACCGCCTGCCTCGACCGCCAGGCCCGCGTGCAGCTGGCCGGCGCCGACGAGGACGACGGCTGCCCGCACCGGCTCCGGGTCGGCGAGTTCGTCTTCTACAAGGTCCGCTGGGGGGGCGGGCATGAACCCGTTCTGGGCGATGGAGGAGGAGACCCAGGACCTCTATGAGATCGCCGAGGCGATCTTCAACGGCCAGAAGAACGACTACAGCGAGGAGTTCACCGACCTGGTCGAGATGCACGTCGGCGGCAGCGACCTCCTGGTCCTCGACCGCGCCGAGCTCACCGATCCGTGGCGCGGCTTCGAACACTGCCTCATCCCCAGTCCACGCGTTGGAGTCCTGCACCCGCTCGCTCGCTCGCCCGGCACGGCCGCGCCCAGGAGGCGTTCGACCTGCTACTGCCCCACGTCGACGACGCCTCCCTCGCCCGGGCGCTGGTCGACGTCGCCGCTGTCGCCGGCCGAGAGAACGGGGCAGCCGAGCTGCTCGACGCCGGCCTTGCCGGGCGGCCCGTCCATCGAGCCGATCGCGCTCGGGTGCTCAGGGTCGGTAAAGCGCGCCGTCGCCACCACCGAGGCCGCCCTGGAGTCATTGACCACCCCGGGCGCCGCGCTCGTGAAGGTCGCCGACAAGCTGCTCACCACCATCGCCCACGCCTTCGGGGACAGCGAGTCCTGGTACACCACAGCCACCGGTGTCCTCGTGCGCGACCAGCGGACGACGTTCCTCCCCGGCGGGCCGCTCTACGAGTGGGCGAAGAGAAACAGCATCGAGGTCGTGGACCGGCAAGCCACCCGATAGCCCTGCCCCCGCGGCCCACCGTCCGACCCCGGGCAGGCCAGCCACCCAACCCGCCGCAGGTTGCCGTCGCACCCCAGCAGGGAGCCGGTCGCACCGCGAACCCACGACTTCTGCTGGCGCGCCTCAGAATGCCGCAGTCCGCCATCGACCACATGCAGGCACTGGACTCCTCCCGTCCCGATATTCCGACGGAATACCAGAACGGGAGGAACACGGTCAGCTGCCCGATCCACCGAGGACTGCCCCGCTTCCTGAGCTGTACGGACGAAGGTCTGCGATTCGCAGCTCAGTGGCCGTCTACAGCCGGACGTCGCGACGGATTCGATGATCGGAAGCCGGATGACCCCGGACGCCCTGCGCTGGTCGTCCGGGTGGAGTCGTCCCGGCGCAGGTCAGCGACTGATCGCCGGTGAAGGGTACTTGGGCCTTCCAGGAGATCACCCCGGCCAGGCCGTCACCCCGCCGCGGAAGGCGAACGGGATCTGCCCGCCGGAAGTCCGCACAGCACGGGAACGTGCCCGACACGAGCCTTCCTCCGGGCGCATACCGGTCGAGCACGTCCTCGCCGACCACAAGCGCTGGAAGGGCCTGGCCCGCTGGACCCGCCGGCGCGGCGCACTCCCGAGTACGTGCCTCGCCGTTGCCGGACTTGTCTCCGACCGCACCACCGTCTGAACAAGGCCGCAGCTCAGACCGGCACATCCCCTCCGCAATCACGTACCAGCTCGTTAGCCGAGCGCAGCCGGAACGCAACCGGATCCCGACAGACTGTGGCTCCCGCGATCAAGGCACCGCCGGAGCGCCGACGTGTTCAGGCAGGGCAAGCAGGCAGGGCAGGCAGGCAGGAAGGGCGGGGCCGGATCGGGGGTCCAGAAAATTTCGAAGACCTAGGATGACATGCGAATGAACCGTCAAAAACCTCCCGTTGTTTCATTTCTGACCCTGTGGCGAATCCTGTCACTGGGTCTCGTCACAGCCTTGATGGGCGGCTTCCTTGTGGGCCTGGCAGCCCAGCCCGCGCATGCGGTTGTCCCCGGAGAGCAGCGGGTGATGACCTGGAACATGGCCCATACGCCGAAGGCCTGGCAGAACGCCTACAACTACGCCCTCAGGTACGACATCGTGGCGTTGCAGGAAATGCCGATGGCCGCGATTTCGGCCGCGAACGTGGTGAACGACGGGGAAATTCTGGTCCCCGGCACCGGCTATCGGATCGAAAGGAAGAGGCTGACTTCCCGGCTGGGCTACCGTTCGGACATCTACCTCACCTATGTCGAGGACAGTCTCCGGCCGCAGATGTACCGTCTCGGATTCATGACGCACCGTCGGCCGGAAAGCGTGGAAATCGTCGAGACGCAATTCGCCAATACGCGACCGGGGCTCGTCATCGTCGACGGCACCGGCGCCGGTGCCATGACCTTCGGTTCCATTCATGCGATCTCCCCCGGCGGGGCCAACGGGAGCGAGTTCGTCAACGCGGTCGCGGGGCGGGCGGGAGCCCTGAGTGCAGGGCGGTGGGCGGTCCTGGGTGACTACAACCGCGAGCCGGGAACGATGGCCGATCTCCCCGCGAACAGCGTGACGCACTCCACCGCCCCCGATGTCCGTACCTTCCGGACCGGCGGGCGGTACGACTACATGGTCGCCTCACAGCTGTTCAGCGACTGGAGCATCGTGGGTCGGGCCGACACCACTCACGACAGCGACCACTATCCGGTGTTCTTCGGCGGCCTTCAGGCCGGAGCCGATCCGGGAGTTCCGTACTGGCTGACAGGTGGGACCTCGGAGAACTCCGCCTCCTGGACGATCGGCGTCGACCAGGCCCGGTTGGAGGACGACAGCATCGGCGAGGACGCCCCGTTCGTCCTGCAGAACATCCGCGCGAAGAACGGGAGCCAGGTCCTGTCGCCGTTCGGAGCGGTCGACATCAGCGGGAAGAAGTACTCACTGCTCCTGCTCGCGAGATCCCTGAAATGTCTCACCATCGCTCCCGACGGCACCGGGAAGATCGTTCACAAGAATTGCCAGACGGGCCAGAAGGAGAGTCAGCTCTGGCGTTTCGACAGTGATTCCGGGCAGTTGGTCAACCCCGAGGGGTTCACGATCGCCCCGGAGAATCAGAAAGTCGGTTCGGGACTTCGCGCGGTGTCTCAGGGTACGACTCCCACCTGGAAGTGGAAGGCGAGGTTGTTCAAGGGTTGCCCGCCGTCGTCGGCCGGCAACGTGACGGTGGCCTCGGCGCTGAACGTTTCCGTCCTGTCCGACGGGCAGACGCCCTTCCCCGGCCCGGAGCCCGATCCCTGCACGGCGGTACCGACGGTGGTGTCGATGGGTGACAGCTACATCTCCGGCGAGGCCGGCCGGTGGGCCGGCAACGCGGACGCCTCCGCCGACGGCTCGGTGTGGGGCACCGACCGCTCCGCCGTGGGCTGCAACGGCGACGAGAGCCGCTGCGGCCACGACCTCACGCGGGTGTACGGCGACACCTCCTACGCCGCCAAGCCCGACGCGGCGTGCGACCGGTCGGACTCCGCCGAGATCAACGGTGTGGCCGTGCCCGGCGCGGAAACTGTCGACCGGGTCAACCTGGCCTGTTCCGGAGCGACCACGGCCAGCGTCCTGACCAGCACGTTCAAGGGAGAGCGCCCGCAGATCGAGCAGCTGCGCGACCTCACCGCCACACGTGGCGTCTCCACCGTGGTGCTGTCGATCGGCGGCAACGACCTCCAGTTCTCCGACATCGTGAAGGAGTGCGTCAAGGCCTACCTCGCCCCGGCCGTGAACAACAACGGCTGCCGGGCCGTCAAGCAGGCCGACTTCGACGCGGCGTTGGGCGCGGTCGAGGAGGACGTGGTCAAGAGCCTGACCGGGATCCGCGACGTCCTGCGCGACTCCGGGCAGTCCGACGACAGCTACCGCATCGTGCTCCAGTCCTACCCGAACCCGCTGCCCAAGAGCTCCGAGTACCGCTATCCGGAGAACTCCCTCAACCCGTTCGAGAAGTACGGGCGTTACACCAAGGGCGGCTGCCCGTTCCTCGACAAGGACAGCGACTGGGCCCGTGACCACGTGATGGCGAACATCACCGCGATGCTGGGCCGGGCCGCCACGCGGGCAGGAGTCTCGTTCCTGGACCTCCAGGAGGCCTTCGCCGGGCACGAACTGTGCTCCACCTCCGCCCGGCAGGCCACCTCGGCCAACAATTCGACCGCGCCCCTGGACGCCGCACAGGCCGAATGGGTCCGCTGGGTCCCCTTCCTGGTCGACACGGACATCCCGTGGACGGGCCAGGGCCACCAGCAGGAGGCGATCCACCCCAACTACTTCGGCCAGCAGGCCCTCTCCGCCTGCCTCACCAAGATCCTCGCCGACCCCGACACCGGACCGGTCACCTCACGCTGCACCGGCAGTGCGGGCTCGTCCCCCGGCGGTCTGGACGACACGAGCCAGGTCCTGGCCAAGGGCAACCGCCGCACCGGTCTGGGCGGTGACCTGCCGGACTGGAGCAAGGCCGGCTACCGGGGCGGGCAACGGCTGCCCGGCCCCGCGGAGCGCTCCAACGACCCGCGTTGCAGGATCACTCCCCAGGTCCTGGCCGAGCGTTACAACGTGAAGCCGGACGACGGCCAGGACGACACCGCCGGCATCCAGAAGGCCATCGACGACATCCGTACCACCTGCACCCCCAACGCCTCGCCCACCAAGCTCTCCTCGATCGAACTGCCCAAGGGCACCCTGGAGGTCAGCAAGCAGCTGTCCGTCGACGCCTCCTACCTCGTCATCCGCGGCCAGGGCACGAAAGCCGACAGCGGTACCAAGATCGTGTTCCGGCCGGACAGCGCGACCCGGTACGACACCCTCTACCAGGGCAGCCGCTGGGACCAGGACACGATGCGCTACGTGTGCCAGGGCACGATCGGCTCCATCACCGGCACCGGCGGCTGGATCTGGCCCGGACGCGGCCTGTTCCGCGTGCAGACCCGCGAGGTGTCGGCCAAGCACCAGCGCATGTGCGGCGACATCTCCGCGATCCCGGAGAACCGCCGGGACCTGTTCGAGGGATCGGTCAACCAGCACTGGGAATCGGGCGTCACCCTCGCCGAGAACACCTCCACCCCCGGATACGCCGCACGGGAGGGCGACAGCACCATCCAGCTCAACGGCGCCGCCGACATGTCCGTCTTCAAGCCGGGCGGCTACCTGTGGGTCGGGGCGGCCAACAGCATGAAGTTCTACCAGAGCCAGCAGATCGACACCGCCGGGCAGCTGGGCAGCCTGGAGGACCTGCACATGCGCCAGCAGGTCTTCACCATCTCCTCCGTCGACAGCACCCGACGCACCGTCACCATCGACAAGCCGCTGGAGTTCGACGTCCCCGTGAACTCCGTCTCCGACGGCTCCGCGCCGATAACCCCGGGGGGTCCCGCCTACCCCAGCAAGGTCACCCCGCTCAAGATGATCACGGACGTCGGGTTCGAGGACTTCACCTTCACCCAGCAGATGGACGGCCTGACCGCCCAGTGCGCCGACCTGACCCCCAAATGCGCCACCCACAACTACGGCAACCTCGCCCCCGACGCCGCCATGCACGGCATCGTCTTCAAATGGGCCGCCAACAGCTGGGTCCGCGGAATCAGGGGCGAGATGACCGGTTCCCACCCCGTCGTCACCGAGGTCGCCAAGAACCTCCAGATCGAGAACAACTACTTCGACGGCGCCTGGAACAAGGGCAAGGGAGGCAACGGATACCTGCGCGGCTCCCGCGTCTGGGACTCCCTCTACGCCTTCAACACCACCCGCAACCTGCGCCACTTCACCTTCCAGTGGTCCTCCTCCGGGAACGTCGCCTTCGCCAACGACTTCGACTCCGACCTCAACCTGCACGGCGGCTGGGAACGCCGCAACCTCTTCGACAACAACACCGTCCACGTCCCCTACAACCACTCCTCCAGCAACTGCAACGCCAACTGCGGCGGTGAAGGAGGCGTCGGCGACAAGGGCACCTGGTGGCCGATCTACTGGAGCGCCGGCAACAAGGCCGTCAAGTGGTCCGGCTCCAGCGGCCCCCAGAACGTCTTCTTCAACAACAGCCTGACCAAACAGACCACCAAGAACGGCCCCTACGCGCTCTACCAGCCCTACTCCACCCGCGGCCGTGCCTACCAGTTCGGCTCCGCCGAGGACTCCCCGCGCTCCTTCAAACACCTCGACTACGGAACCGGCAGCTTGCCGCCCATCGACACCAACCCCATCCAGGACTGGGCCGGCTACGAGAACGGCAGCTTCACCTCAGGACTGGGCGTCAACAACAACTACCAGGACAGCGGGGACTCCCTCTTCCTGAAGTCCTTCCGACGCTGACCGTCACCGGTCCGCAACCGAAGGCCGTGCCGCCGTCCGACCAGGCGGCACGGCCTTCGGCCGCACGGCGGTGAGGCCGCCCGCCCGGTGAACAGGTACCCGCACCGGACGGCCCCCGCGCAGAGCTCAGGCGGCCGGGAGCATGGCGCGCCTGCCGGGCGCGGCGGGGGACTGCGCGGTCATCCCACCGTCGATCACCAGGAGCTGCCCGGTCAGGTAACGCGACTCGTCGGAGGCCAGGAACACCATCGCGTGGCCGATGTCCTCGGGGGAGCCCAGGTACGGCAGGGCGTTGCAGGCCAGGAGCGACTCGACGACCCCGGCAGGCAGGTTGTCCCGCAGGGCGGGCGTCATGACGGCCCCGGGGGCCACCGCGTTGCAGCGCACGCCCCGCGGGCCGTACTGCACGGCGATCGACTTGGTGAGATTGACGACGGCGGCCTTCACGGCGCCGTAGGAGATCTGGACGACGTCGCCGACCAGGCCGGCCACCGAGGCGGTGTTGACGATCGACCCGCCGCCCGCCGAGATGAGGTGCGGCAGCGCGTGCCGGGTGCCGAGCAGGGTGCTGCGCATGTTGAGGGCGACGGCGCGGTCGAACTCGTCGAGGTCGAGCCGGAGCAGGTCGAGGTCCTTGCGGGGGTCGCTGCCGCCCACGTGGTTGCAGAGCACGTCCAGTCCGCCGAACTCACGCACGGCGGCCGCGACGGCGGCGGCCGTCGAGGCGTCGTCGGTGACGTCGACGGTCACCGGCAGGGCACGGCCGCCGGCCTCCTCCACCAGGCGCGCGGTCTCCTCGGCGGCGGCCGGGTGGTGGTCGGCGACCACCACGGCGGCCCCCTCGCGGCTCATCAGAGCGGCCGCGGCGCGGCCGATCCCGCTGCCGGCGCCGGTGATCAGCGCGGTCTTGCCCTTGAGTCGATCCATGGTCCCACTCCTCGTCGAGCTGTTGGTCATCATTGATGACAAGAGTAAGTCATCTATGATGACTTCTTCGGCGAGTGAAGGAGAAACCGGCTGTGAGCGAACCGCCAACCCCCCGGCCACGCCGGTCCTCGGCCCTGACCAGACAGGCCATCCACGACGCGGCACGGGAACTGTTCAACCAGGACGGCTTCGGCGCCGTGGGCATCCGCGCGGTCGCCGCGCGGGCCGGAGTGGACGCCGCACTGGTGATCCGGCACTTCGGATCCAAGGAACGGCTCTTCGTCGAGGCGATGAGCGTCGACCTGCCGGCCGCCAGGATCCTCCAGGGCCCGCTGGACGGCATGGGCCGGACACTGGTCGCTCACGTGGTGGACCTGTCCTCCTCGACCGCGGGCTCGCTGGCCGTCGCCTCCCTCGCCGCCCTGTTCCGGGCCTCCGACCGCGCCGAGGTCCAGCGCAGCCTGCGGACCACGATCGAGCGGGCCTTCGCCGATCCGCTCGCCCCCCGCCTCGCCGGCGCGGACGCCGAACTGCGCGCCCACCTGGTCGCCGCCCAGATCGGCGGACTGCTCACCTCCCTGCACGTGGTGGAGGACGAGGTACTCGTCTCCGCCGACCGGACGGCGCTGGTCGCGCACTACGGCGACGCCGTCCAGCGGCTCATCGACGGCCGACAGTGATCGCGGCGCCGGGACAGCGCCGTGTTGGTGCCGGACGGCCCGTGGGGCCGGATCGAGCCGCTGCCGCCGGTGAGGCAGCAGCGGCTTCGCGGTCCCGGCCGCCTACGGACTGGTCGGCCGAGCGGCAGGCCGCTCGGCCGCGCTGTGGCACACCGGCGACCGGCCGGCCGGCAGCGCCGCGGTCGCGGACCCCGATCAGGCCGCGCAGATCCTCCACCGGCGTACCTGTGGCCAGCCGGGATCATCGGAGCTGACATCGCGGACTGGAGACCTATGGAGGCTTCGTGTCCGTACCCTCTCTGCTCCGCAAAGCTGTCTTCGCCGCTGCCGCGTTGGCCGCGTCTTCGTCAGCCGTGGCAGCACCCCGATCGAAGGCGACCGAACCCTGCTACGTGGAGCACTTCTGTCTGTGGGGACGAGGGCAGTACGAAGGGCCGATGGCGTCCTACACCAAGGGCAGTTGGAATGTGGCCGATCAGGGCCTCGTAGGGGGCGGCTCGTCGGCCTGGAACCGGACCAGCGAGACATGGTGCCCGTGGTACGAGACCGGCTGCGCGGGCGCCATCGCAGAAGTGGTGAAGCCGGGCCGTGAAGTGCCGACGACCTTCCACCCCTACAAGTCGCTTCTACCGAGCAGCGACTTCCGATGTAACCGTTGACTTTCGCTCCTCGGGCATCGCACCAGCTCGAGCACGGTCACCGGTACTGGCTGACCGCTGCTCGCCCTTAGCCGAAAGGGGTGCGGCGCCGACTTCGCGCCGCACCCCTCGTCTGCCCCACCCTGTCCCGGCTGTTTCCATCTGATGTCGAGTTGGGTGAGGCGTTCGGCGTGGGGGGGGGATGGCGTCGCGGCGGCTGCGGCAGTCGGCGATGAACAGGCCGTGACCTCCACCGTGGTGCCGTCGGCCAGCACCAGCGGCTCCTTGTGCTTGCGGGGGACGTTCAGGTGGCCCTCGCGCCGGTACTGAGGGCGACGAGGTCGCGCTGCTCCGTCTCCGCGTGGCTCACCTTCCCGGCCGGCTTCTGCTCGGCGGGCACCGGCTCCAGCCCGAGGACGTGTTCCAGCGCTCACTGCTGGGCCGGGCCGATCCTGTCCCAGCCGACCTGCCGCGCCCACGCCCATCCGGCGAGGTCCTCGCCGAGGCCGACCCGGCGGCGCCCGGCAACCCGGCCGCGGCTCACCGAAACCGACATCACCCTCCACACCGGAGACCAGGGTTCGACCGACCACTTCACGACCCTGGCCCCCACCACCGCCAGCGACCGCCTCGCCCAACTCGGCGTCGCCAGCCGCCTGGTGAACCACGGCAACGGCTCGACCCGGTCGCCCGGCCGTGACGGTGGCCACAACTACGGCCGCTGGGCACCCGCCCCCGCCGGCCACGTCCCCCGCCTCACAGCCTCGTTCGCCCGGCCGGGCCGACCCCCCCGCCGGACCCGCCTCCGCGTGGCGGGTCCGGATCGGCACCGCGGACACGGCATCACCGGACAGGACCGGGCGAAGAGCGCCGGCCGACCGGGCGGGCCGTGTGCGACACCCGGCCCGCCCGGCCACGAACCCCGCCCTCCGGCCTCCACGGCCGGCACACCCGGATCGTCCTTCTCCGGCCCCGACCGGCGACGGTCCGACGACCGCGACCCGGGCCGCCACCGGGCATGCCGCGGTGACTCAGGGGTGGCTCAGCGAAGGACCACGGAGAGCCGCGCCGGCCCGGTCTCGGTAGTGGTGTCACAGAAGTAGACGACGGCCTGCTGGCTGCTCACATACGCCCGGCCGGCCGCATCGCAGGCGGCAGCGGTCGGATAGACGCCGACGTAGGTGAAGGTGGCCGCCTGGGCACCCGGGGCCACGGCCAGAGCGCCGCCGCTCACCACAGCGGCCACGGCAACGGCGGAGAACGCCTTGCGAAACGACATGAGTTTCCCCTCTCAACGACGAGCGCCGGGCGCTGCGCCCCTGCGCCTCGCTGAGGAGCATCCTCCGAATGTGAAGACGCGGCAATGGTCGAGACCAATTCCGACCGGAAAGCAATGGGCCGTCCCGGCAACGGGGCACTTCAAGGTGCCTGCCTGCCGGATCGGCGATCACCTTCCGGACAGATCTTGCACTGTCCGGAACCTGACAGTCCGTTGAACCACCCGGCTGGCCCGGAGACCGCCCGCCCGTCCGGGCCGGTGGCCTTGCCGCCGGAGGGAGCCCCGGCCGTGCCCGCCTCGTCGCTGCCTTCGAGCATCGAGGACGCGTACCGGTGGCTGGGTGAGGTCATTCCCGCCACTCGGGTCGCGCTCGACGACGGAGCGGTGGGCGGGGCGGAGGGGATCGTGCTGCGCGATGCCGGCCGCCGGGTCATCGCGAAGGCGCGTTTTCAGGACTACGAGCGGACTCTCAACCGGCGTTCTGCCAATCGGCGTTGACCTGAGCTTGCCGTTTGACGTGCACGAGTCACGGGTCGACATCGTTGGGGCGTGCGGCCTACGCGCTGAGGAGCTCCAAGACAGCTTCGGCGGCTGCCGCTGGGTCCCTTGCGTCGATGGATGAGTACTCGTCGTCCACGGTGAACGGTGGTTGGCCTCCCGGTCGGCATTCCAGCCTGAGCGGGTCGGGATTGGTCGCGATGCGGATGAAGAACTCGTCCCAGTCCGCGTCCTCCTCCTCGACCGTCACCTTGTGCTCGATCACCAGATCGGGAACCCGATCACGGACGATCCGAAAGATCTCGTCCAGTGGACCTCCGGTGGCATGCTCGGTTGTCCAGGGGGTGGTGTTCATGATGTCGATCATCCCAGCGGTAGTGACACAGGACCATGCCCCAGGCGGGTCGGGACTTCAGTGTTGTCACCCACACGGGGGTTCGCCGGACGCAAGGGCGGCCTTCGCATGATCCTGAACTCAGCTACGAGGAACAGGGTTCGACGCGGAGGCCGCATTGCCGAGCTTGCCTCACCAGGACGCCCGCCAGGACGCGTTCGCGTGACTGTCACGCTTTCGGGGCGAGTTCTATGACTGCCTCACCAGCCGGGGTGACTCGCTGTTCGAGCTGGCGGACGCGCTGCTGTGCACGGACGGACCGGTCAAGACCCGGGTGGACCTGTCGCTGGCACCCGAGCATCGGCGCGGGCACGGTTCCCTCTACGCCGCGCTGAACAACGGTGACGTCGACGTGGACCGGCTGCGTCGGCTGCTGGCCGAACTTCCACTGCCCCGGGCGGCTGACGGCCGTCTGGTCCTGGCGGTGGACGTAAGCCCCTGGCTGCGGCCGGACGTGGCTTTAACCACGAGTTGTGACGTCAGTTGTTCACGAGTTTGGGAGGCACCCCGAACCACGGACGGGTGATGTTCACGAGTTCTGACGTCACCGGGGGACTTGCCAGGCCAGCATCGGGAGTGCTCCTGGTGAAAGGCCCTGGTCATGCCGAAGATGTCGAAGGTCGAGCTGTACGCCGCGATCCGGCGTGACCACCGGGACGGCATGAAGCTGCGGGAGATCGAGCGCAAGTACAACATGTCGTGGCGGACGATCAGGAAGGCCGTGGACTCGGTCTGGCCGGAGCCGCGGAAGAAGCTCCCGCCCCGGACGACCGCGATGGACCCGTACAAGGCTGTGGTCGACGGGATCCTGCGGGCGGACCTGGACGCGCCGCGCAAGCAGCGGCACACCACGACCCGGATCTTCCACCGCCTGGTCGAGGAACACGGCGCCGACGTCTCCCACCCGCAGGTCCGCCGCTACGTCGCAGACCGCAAGCCGCAGATCCTGGTGGAGTCTGGCAAGGCCCCGCTGGAGGCGTTCGTCCCGCAGACGCACCAGCCCGGGATGGAAGCTGAGGTCGACTTCGGCGACGTGACGGTGAAGCTGGCCGGCGAGCTGGTGACCTGCTACCTGTTCTCCTTCCGGCTGTCCTACTCGGGCAAGGCCGTCCACCGCATCTTCGCGTCCTGCGGGCAGGAGGCGTTCTTCGAGGGCCATGTTCACGCGCTGCGGACGCTGGGCGGCGTCCCGCGGAGCAAGGTCCGCTACGACAATCTGAAGGCCGCCGTCGCCCAGGTGCTGGGGCTGAGCCGGGCCCGGGTGGAGGCCGACCGGTGGATCGCCTTCAGGTCGCACTTCGGCATCGAGAGCTTCTACTGCCGGCCTGGCATCGAGGGCGCCCATGAGAAGGGTGGGGTCGAGGGCCAGATCGGCTACTTCCGGCGCAACCACTTCGTCCCGGTGCCGGAGGTCGAGTCGCTGGCGGAGCTGAACGAGATGGCCGAGCAGTGGGATCGACACGATGGGCGCCGCCGGATCGGGTCCGGGGCCCGGACGGTCGACGAGTACTCCGAGGACGAGCGGGCGCGGCTGCTGCCGCTGCCGGAGGACCAGTTCGAGACCGGTCGGGTGTTCACCCCGCGGGTCGACCGCTATGGCCGGATCTCGGTCCGCACCAACCGCTACTCGGTGCCGGTCCGCCTGATCGGCAAGCGCGTCCGGGTCCTGTTGCACGCCTCCCACCTGGTGGTCTACGGCAGGAACGTCGAGGTCGCCGGGCACGAGCGGCTGATTGCCAAAGGTGCCTGCCGACTGGAGCTGGACCACTATCTGGAGGCCCTGGTCCGCAAGCCGGGCGCCTTCCCCGGCGCAACCGCCCTCGACCAGGCCCGCTCCGCGGGGAAGTTCACCCCGGTCCACGACGCCTGGTGGGCCGCTGCGGTCCGGGCCCACGGCGACGGGGAGGGCACCCGGGCGCTGATCGACGTGTTGCTGCTGGGGCGCCACCTCGCGCACGAGCACATCGTCGCCGGGCTGGCCACCGCGCTGCGGGCCGGGGCACTGACCGCGGACGCGGTCGCCCTGGAGGCCCGCAAGGCCGCCCAGACCGAGGACGAGCCCGTCGTCGCAGTTCCGGCGCCGAGGCCGGCTGCCGGTCCGGGGGCCGGAACGGTGACGTTCCTGCACGAGTGGAAGCTCAACCACCTTCCGCCGGACACCAGGCCGCTGCCCTCGGTGACCCACTACGACCAGTTGCTCCGACACCGTCGCGCTAGCGGCGGTGACCTGCGAGAGGGAGAAGCGCCATGACCGCCATGCTGCCCCGCCAGCGGAACCTGACCGAGCAGGCCGCCACCACGGCCATCGACACGGCCTGCAGGCTGCTGCGGTTGCCGTCGATCCGCAACGAGTTCGCCGACATCGCCGACCGGGCGGTCAAAGACCAGATGACCTACCGCGGTTTCCTCGCCGAGCTGCTGATGGCCGAGTGCGACGACCGGGGTCGACGCCGGTCGGAGCGGCGGATCAAGGCCGCCGGGTTCCCCCGCGACAAGTCGCTCCAGTTATCTGGGGTCGGTGGCAGCGGCGACCGCATTTGTGCAGGTTGTAGCGTTCCCGATGGCGTCCGCAACGTGGACGGCGCTCTGGTTCAGGCGTCGAGGCTGGGCCTTGTCCAGAGCGTGATGTCGCTGCTGGTGGCAACGACGAGCGTGCGTCCGGAGGGGGAGAACCCGGCGGCTCGCAGTTCGGAGTAGTGGGCGTGGAAGATGTGCCACCACTTCTCACCGGCGGGGCCGCGGCAGAGTCCGCCATCGGCCGAGAGGAGGACGCGGTGGTGCGGCCAATCCGGGCTGACGACCTCAACGGTCCATCCGTCTTCGGTGGTGGAGTGGAGGCCGCCGCCGAACAGGCCGGCGATCCGGACCTCGGTGCCGGCGAGCGGTCCGAGTCCAGGGCAGGACAAGTCGGGGCCAGTTGGTGCGCTGTGATCCAAGTCGGGGTCGTGGTCGCGGGCGAGTCGCTGGCCCGTGGAGGCGTCGAAGATGCCGTGACCGCTGCTGGAGACGACCATCAGGAGGTCGTTTCCGCTGTCGGGGTCGACCCCGAAACCGACTCCGAGTAGCCCGCTGATGGGCGTTCGCCGCGCGGAGACGGGCTGCCAGGAGTGTGGTGCTGGGATGACGGGGGCAGCGAGGAAACGATCCCTCAGCTGCTGCTGGTATTCGGAGAGCATCGTGTCCTCAGGATGATGTTCCAGGCTCGGCCAGGGCAGGCTACTGGTGGTTCAGAATCAGCTCGTCGTGGACCGGGGCTGCGGTCATTCGTCGATGCGTTGAAGGATGTGCGTGAAGTCGCCGGTCTCGACCAGGCCGACGAGGACCTGGGTCATCTTGCTGATGCCGGCGTCGCGGACGATGAGGCCGTCCGAGCACGAGAAGTAGGCGCCGCCGAGGGCCTCCCCAGTCGCCGCCCACCGCTTCATGATGGTCTCCACCTGAGCGAGGGTGATGACGGTCGCACTCCACCGGGTTCCATCGTTGAGGTCCACGAAGACGTCGATGTTGTCCACCGATTCCAAGTCCTCGCCGGCATTCGGCAGGAACGCCGCCTCGAAGTGCTCCGTGCAGACCCTGAACCAGGGCCCGTCCCATCTGCCCGCGTGTGTGTTGTGGCTCACCGGGCGAGTGTGCCGGGCTGATCCTCCGGCCTCAACTGCATTGTTCTGGCACGCTGCGTGGCTGCGTAGGTCAGAGCTGAGAGCGTTTGTCGGTCGGTTTGGAGAGCGATCGTCAGCCTGTGGGACTGCGGTGTCGGTGAGTGGCTGTTGTCGTTCCGATCTTGAGGGGTGCTGGTCGAACGGGATTCTCGATCGGGTGAGTATGACGGCCGCCGCGCATGAAAGCAGGGCCTCTTGGTAGCTCGAAGGGTGTCTACGCCAAAGAGCAGTCCAGGAGGCCCTGTTGTCGCAGTTCTACGGCATCGCGGGAGCGGGGTCCACTTCGGTCACTCTCGCGTGTGACTGCCTGGCACACCGGTTCGGGAACGCCACCGACCACGGGGTCCGTGTGCGCCGCTACCCGACGGACATGTCGGATGCGGAGTGGGCGGTGGCGCGGCCGCTGCTGCCGGTGCCGGGCTGGCTGTGGGGCCGGGGCGGGCAGCCGGAGGCGTACTGCCACCGCGCAATACTGGATGCGATCCGCTACCTGGTCGACAACGGAACGAAGTGGCGGGCCGTGCCGGCCGACTTCCCGCCCTGGGACCGGGTCTACGCGTTCTTCCGCCGCTGGCGCGACCACGGCCTGGTGAAGGAGTTCCACGACCGGCTCCGCCGCACGGTCCGCGAGCAGGCCGGGCGGGATGCGGAGCCGAGCGCCGGCGTGATCGACTCCCAGTCCGTCAAGGCGGACGCCGTCGTCGGCGCCGACAGCCGGGGCTTCGACGGCGGCAAGCTGGTCAACGGCCGCAAACGGCACGCCGTGGTCGACACCCTCGGCCTGCTGCTGGCAGTGCTGGTGACCTCGGCGGACATCGGCGACCGCGCCGTCGCGCGGGTCCTGCTCGCCCGGGTCGCCGCCGCGCATCACCGGCTGGCGCTGGTCTGGGCCGACGGAGGCTACACCGGAAGCCTCGTCCAGCACGGCCTCGCCGTCCTCGCCCTGGTCCTGGTCCTGGCCATCGTCAAGCGCAGTGACGACATGCGCGGCTTCGTCGTGCTCCCCAAACGCTGGATCGTGGAGCGGTTCTTCGCGCACCTGATGCGAAGCCGCCGCCTCGTGCGGGACTTCGAGCGGTCCACCGGCAGCGCGGAGGCGATGGTCTACTGGTCGATGACGCAGCTCATGACCCGGCGCCTTGCCCGGTCACGCTCTTCGCGAGCGTGAACCGGCCCGGCGCCGGCTCGGCCAGCCACCCGCGCGCTGTCAGCCGCTTCGCCTTCGACCGCAACGCCTCGATCTTCGCGGGCACCGGGTCCAGGCCGAAGCAGCCGGCCATCTCCTGGCAGGTCAGCGGACCTTGACCGAGCCGGTTGCGGTCCGCGAGAGCCCGCACGATGCGCTGGTAGTCCGCCGACAATGCCGACCAGGCCAGACCCGCACGCCACATCGGCACCACCGAACTCGGCTTCGCCGCCTCCGAAGACGCGGGCAGCGCCGGCGGTTCACCACGATCCGACGGCTCCTCGGCGGCATCCGGCTCGGTGGCGTCTCCTTCGCCCCGGGACAACACCTCGCCGACGCGTGAACGAGCGATCACCCACTCGCTCCACTCCCGCTCGGCCACGACCAGCTCGGCCTGGATACGGTCCGCCTCCTCCCGCAGCGCGTCCACACGCCGGCGAGCGGTCAGCTCACGCTCTTCCAGCAGCCCAACGACCGACGGCATCCCGACCTCCACCAGAGCGACGACATGACACGCCACCACTCCCCGAGACCGCCGCCCCTATGCCTGAACAGCGGAAACGCAGCTCTCAAGCCCGGAAAGACAACAGCCACTCAGCTTGTTGTTTTACCTCCGGTGATCAACTCGAGGTTGTTCGAGCTGGTCACCCACATGGGGATCTGCCAGACAAGGCGACGACCTCCGTCTC
>NZ_JBHTWX010000105.1:0-33210 GCF_042792155.1 Kitasatospora sp. NPDC056651
GTTCGGAACGGGGGCGGCCGGCCCTTCTCGCGGTCACTCCTTGCCGAGCACCGTGACGTCCAGCTCCTCGGCCGCGTAGCCGGCCCGGATCACCTTCTTGTCGAACTTGCCGACCGAGGTCTTCGGCACCGACTCCACGATCGACCAGCGCTCCGGCAGCTGCCAGGAGGCGATCCGCTCGCCCAGGAAGGCCCGCAGCTCCTTGAGCCCGACGGCCGCGCCCGGGCGCAGCACCACGGTGGCCAGCGGGCGCTCGCCCCACTTCTCGTCCGGGACGGCGACCACGGCGGCCTCGGCCACGTCGGGGTGGGCCATCAGGGCGTTCTCCAGCTCGACCGAGGAGATCCACTCACCGCCGGACTTGATCACGTCCTTGGCCCGGTCGGTGAGGGTGAGGTAGCCGTCGGCGGTGATGGTGCCGACGTCGCCGGTGCGCAGCCAGCCGTCCTCGGAGAACTTGTCCTCCGGGCGGACCGGGTCCTGGCCGGCGCCGCCGTAGTACGCCCCGGCGATCCACGGGCCGCGCACCTCCAGCTCGCCCGCCGAGATGCCGTCGTGCGGCATCCGCTCGCCGCCCGGGCCGGTCAGCCGGGCCTCGACCGAGGCCGGGAAGATGCCCTGGGTGATCCGGTACGGCCACTCCTGCTCGGGGGTGAGGCCGCCCGGCGGCTGGGCGAAGCAGCCGAGCGGGGAGGTCTCCGTCATGCCCCAGGCGTGCAGCACCCGGATGCCGTGGCGCTCCTCGAAGCCCTTCATCAGCGCGGGCGGGCAGGCGCTGCCGCCGATGACCACCATGCGCAGGCTGGAGGTGTCGTAGTCGCCCGCGTCGAGCTCGTCCAGCAGACCGCTCCAGATGGTGGGGACGGCGGCGCTGACGGTCGGGCGCACGGCGGCGATCATCTCGGCCATCGGCTTGGGCTGGAGGAAGCGGTCCGGCATGAGCAGGTTGGCACCGGACATGAAGGCCGCGTGCGGGATGCCCCAGGCGTTCACGTGGAACATCGGGACCACCGGCAGCGCGGTGTCGCGCGGGGTGAAGGCGAAGTTGTCGCCGGTGTTGACCTGGAGGCAGTGCAGGTAGACCGAGCGGTGGCTGTAGAGCACGCCCTTCGGGTCGCCGGTGGTGCCCGAGGTGTAGCAGAGCACGGCCGCCTGCCGCTCGTCGACGTCGTCCCGCCAGGGGTACTCGGTGGGCCGGCCGGCGATCAGCTCCTCGTAGTCGTGCACGCCGCCCGCGAAACCGGCCAGCACCGAGCGGTCCCCGGGGCCGCTGACCACGATGTGCCTGAGGGTCGGCGCGAGGTCCGGCAGCACGGCGGCGAGCAGCGGGAGGACGGTGCCGTTGACGATGACCACCCGGTCGGCGGCGTGGTCGACGATGAACGACAGCTGCTGGGCGGGCAGGCGCAGGTTCAGCGTGTGCAGTACGGATCCCATCGCGGGGACGGCGAGGTACGCCTCCAGGTGCTCGGCGTTGTTCCACATGAGGGTGGCGACCCGGTCGTCCCCGGTCACCCCGAGCTCGTCGCGCAGCGCCCAGGCGAGCTGCGCGGCCCGTGCGCCCACCTCCGCGTAGCTGCGGACGACCGGCCCCGTGCCATCCCAGGTGGTCACCGTCGAACGGCCGTGGATCGTGGCCCCGTGCTTCAGGATTCGGGCGACGGTGAGCGGGACGTCCTGCATCGTGCTGAACACGGGTCCTCCTTGACCTGGCGGCACTGCGGCTGCGCCCGCGGACACCTACCGGGCGGTAATGCGCGCGGACGTGCCCGATTGTGCCGCCCGTACCCCGCCGTGTCAGTACCTCGGACCCGTTGCGCGGATCACGGATTCGTCCCGGTTCCGCAGGATTGCGGTCGGATGCCGTCAGGCCCGGCCGGTCGCGACCAGGTGTGGCCAGGTGTGGTCAGACGCGGTCGGGGCGGGCGAGGCGGAGGGAGTTGGCCGGGTCGGGGGCGTAGGCGGGGTCGAGGATCCAGCCCTGTTCGGCGGCGACGCGCAGGGCCTGGTGCGCGCCGGCGCCGCGATAGGTGGCGCGCGCGAGGTGGATGCGGCGCAGGAAGGTGCCGTCGGGGGCGGTGAGGGCGCGGTAGGAGTCGGCGGCGCGGTCGAGCTCGCGGGTGGCGTCGCGCTTGAGGATCCGGCGGATGTGGCGGTCCCAGGCGGCGGGGCTGTTGGTGAACTCGGCCCGGAAGGCGCGCGGGCCGACGGTCCAGCGGGCGGCCCAGCGGTCCCAGTAGTCGGGCTCGGTGCGGCTCACCCAGCAGGTGAGCAGGCCGTACACCGGGGCGTAGACGGTCTGGAGCAGGAAGACGAACGGCAGCAGCGGCGCGAAGCGGACCGGCTGCGGGCCCCACGGGGTGCCGGGCGCGGCGGGCGGGTCCTGCGGGGACGGCGCGTGCGGGGCGGCCGGGGCGGGGAAGTGGCGGGCGAGCCGGACGTGCCCGGCGTCGGTCCCGGACACCACGCCGTGCCAACCCCGCCGCTCGGCGAGCCGGACCACGCCGACCGCGCCGAGGCCGCGGTAGAGCCGCAGCGCGAGCCCGACCTCCACCACCCGGCCGTGGTCGGCCCGCAGCTCACCGCCACCGGCCGCGTGGGCCGCCTCGGCAGCGGCGATCCGGCGGGCCAGGACCGGGGTGACGTAGCGCTCCCAGTGCTCCGGGCGGCCGGTGAGCTCGGCGCGCAGGCGGCGCGGCGGGATGAAGCCGCGGTTCACCTTCAGCCAGCCGTCGGAGTTCGGGCCGGATCCGCCGCCGACGTTGTCGGCCAGGATCAGCAGGACGAAAAAGCCCACCAGGCCGAGGATCCAGAGCGGGGCGTAGATCCACTGGAGCAGGAACTGGAGCAGCACGACCAGGCGGTTGCGGCGCGGCGCGGGGCCGGGGAAGCCGCCTCCGGGCTGCGGGGACGAGCCGAACCGCGCCGCGGAGTACGGCGGTTGGGGCACCGGCTGGGCCTGCTGCGGCGGGTACGGCTGCGGTGGCGGCACCGGCTGGGCGTAGGGGTTCGCCCCGTGCGCCGCCGGCCCGTACGGGTTCCGCGGCGGCGGCGCGCCGTACCCGTTCACGCCGCCGTACCCCTGACCGTTCGCCATGCCGCTCCCCCCGTACCGGATCGGGGGTCACCCTACCCGCGGGGTCTCAGCCGGCGGTCGGGCCGTCCACGAGGTTGCGGTCGACGGCGAGGGTGGCGCCGTTGAAGGTCTCCTCGACGTTGCCGTGGTACTGGTGGACGCGCTGGTGGAAGCTCCAGAGGTCGGGGGCCAGGCCGCCGGAGCCGGCCGTGTCGACCTGGTCGTCCCAGCGGGCGTACCAGAGCGCGTCGGGCATCGGGGAGCTGCCGGCCCGGGCGGCGGCGGCGAGGTCCGAGATGCCCGAGTCGAGGCTGGAGTAGAAGCCGGAGCGGTAGCCGGCGGCGTGCAGGCCGGCCGTCCAGCCGAGGGTGAAGTCGACCACGGCCTGGCCGCAGGCCGGGTCGCGCATCGGGTAGGCCTCGATGTCCAGGTAGACCGGGCTGCCGCCGGCGAGGCCGAGCGAGCGCAGCGCCTGGGCCGCCTCGTCCGCCTCCTCCCGGCCCTGCTCCGCGGCCTTCGCGGGGTCGATCCGCTTCGGCTTGCGGCTCAGGTCCGCGCACGGCGCCTGCAGCCCGACGTGCACCGGCAGGAACCGCCAGCCCATCGCCCGCACCTGGCGCACCCAGTCGGCGGTGAGCCTGGGCTGGCCGCAGCCGCGCTGGGAGCCGCTGGTGTAGATGCCGACCGCTCCGTACGGGGAGGCGCCGCGCCAGGCCCGCAGGGTGTCGAGCGGCGGTGCGGTGCAGGCGTCGAAGGCGGGGCCGCTCCAGGTCTCGAGGGGCCGGACCGGCCCGCCCCGGTCGGGGAGCGTGACGGTCCGGATGCGGGGGGCGGCGGCCCGGGCGGCGACTTCGGCGCTCGCGCCCGTCCCGTCGGTGGCCAGCAGGAGCACGAGGGCGGCAGCGAGGAGGGCCGCAGGACGGAGATAGCGCACCCCGCCTTGTTACTGACGGACCGTCGGATGATCGCGGCAGCCACGCCGCGACGCCCGGACGAGTCCACCCTTTCGGACGCACCCGTCCGGTTCCGTCCCGATTTTTGTAACGAGCTTGCTGGTTGGTCACTCCTTACGGCAAACTCACGAATATGCCCGCGTCCCATACCAGCGAAACCCCCGCCGCCTCATCGTCGGCTCCCGCCGTCACCGAGGCCCTGGCCATGCCGCCCGCCCCCAAGGGCGAGCCTGCCGGCGAACGGGGCGGCTGGCGACGAGGCGGGGCGCCCGGCCCCACGGCGCCACCCGAGATCCACCCCGGCCGGTCCACCGGCCGGATCGGCAAGATCCTGCGGCGCCCGGACAGCATCCCGGCGCCGCTTCTCTGTCTGGCCGCGATGTTCCTGGTGCAGACCGGCATCGCCCTGTCCAAGCCGCTGTTCGGCCCGCTCGGGGTCAGCGGCACGACCTTCCTGCGGCTCGGCTTCGCCGCCGTCATCCTGCTCGCGCTCACCCGGCCGAAGCTGCGCGACAAGCGCCCGCGCGACCTCGGCGCGGCCGCGCTGCTCGGCATGGCCTCGGCGGGGATGACCTTCCTGTTCGCCGGGGCGATCGACCGGCTGCCGATGGGCACCGCCGCGACCATCGAGTTCCTCGGCCCGCTCGCCGTCGCCCTGGTCTTCGCCCGGCGCGCCAGCCACCTGCTCTGGGCACTGCTCGCGGCCGCGGGCGTGGTGCTGCTGACCCTGCTCGGCGAGGGGGACGGCGGCGGGTCGCTCGACCCGGTCGGCCTGCTGTACGCCTTCGGGGCGGCCGCCTGCTACTCCCTGTACATCCTGTTCACCGACAAGGTCGGCGCGACCTTCCAGGGGTTCCAGGGCCTGGCGGTGTCGATGACGGTCGGCGCGCTGACGCTGGCGCCGTTCGGGCTCGGCGACGCCTGGCACGGGCTGACCGAGCCCGGTGCCTCGCCGCTGGGACTGCTCGCCGCGGTGGCCGGGGTGTCGCTGCTGCTGCCGGTGATCCCGTACGCGCTGGAGATGACCGCGCTGCGGCGGATGCCGCAGCGGGTGTTCAGCGTGCTGGTCAGCCTGGAGCCGGCGGTCAGCGCGCTGGTCGGACTGGTGGTGCTGGGCCAGCTGCTGGGCCTGCCGCAGCTGGCCGGTATCGGCTGCGTGGTGGCGGCCAGCGTGGGTGCCACGCTGACCGGACGGCGCTAGGGCCGGACAGGCCCTGGGGGTTCCGTCCCGTGAGCTCGGGACGGGGAGGCCCTACGGCCAGAGCAGGATGCGCGACCACGCCGGGGAGCTGACCGGGCCGGTGCGGGTGTAGCGCAGCCGGACGTGCCGGCGCCCGGTGTCGCCCTGCCAGAACTCCACCTCATGGGCCCACAGGGTGTAGACCGCGTGCCCGGGTGCGACCGAGTCCGGGTGCGCCTCCAGCCGGCGCCGGGCGACCGCCACCGCCTCGTCGTACTCGGCGAACGAGCCCAGCGGCTCGCTCTGCCGCCCGACCAGCGCACCGACGCGGGCGGCGGGCGAGCGGGTGGCGAACTCCGCGGCGGCGACCAGGTCGGCGGCCCGCTCGACGGTGCCGCGCACCCGCACCTGGCGGCCCAGCTGCGGCCAGTAGACGGTCAGCGCGGCCGCCGGGTGGTCGGCGAGCTGGCGGCCCTTGGGGCTGTGGGCGTCCGCGGAGAAGTTCCAGCCGGTGCCGGCCGCGTCGACGTCCCGCAGCACCAGCACCCGGGCGTCCGGCATGCCGTCGGTGTCGACGGTGGAGAGGGTGAAGGCCTGCGGGTCCAGCACACCGGCGTACAGCGCGGTGGCGAGCCAGTCCACGAACAGCGGGCCGGGCTCGGCGGGGGCGGCCTCGTGGTCGAAGGACGGCAGCGGGCGGGCCATCGGCGGACGGCCGAGCAGCAGCTCGGGGACGGACCCGGGCCCCGGCCGGTGCTCGCGGACCGGCTCGGCCTGCTGCTCCGGGCGTGCCTCCGGTACCGGCGCCGGGCCGGGCTCCGAACCGGACTGCGGCGTCCGCTCCGGCTCCGGTGCGGGCCTGGCTCCGTCCGGGCCGGTCAGGCCCTCCTCCTCCGCCGCCATCGCACGCCCTTTCTTCCGATTGCCGCGGTCGCCGCCCCGCCCGGGCCGGTCCTTCCGGGCCCGGGCACGTGGGTGCGCTGTCGGAGCGCAACCGTACCGTCGTGCTTCCACGGCTCCGGGCGCGGGCCCTCGGTGGGCGGATCCGGGCCGGTCGGGGCGGGACATCCGGCGGGGAGGTCCGGCACGGAGATCCGGCGGGGAGGTCCGGCGGGGAGGTCCGGCACGTGCGCGTCCGGCACGTGTGTCCGGCGCCGGACGCACGCGTGGGCGGTGCCGATGGCGGCACCGCCCATGAGACCGGTTTCGCGGTGACCCTTTCCGCCGGCCGGTCGAATGCGCTGTTCCCTCCGGTGTGACGCGTCGGATCGATGCGTTGCTCCGGTGCGGTGCGCTCGGCTCCCCCGAGGCCACCCACGTCAGGCGCCCCCGCCTTCCGTGGTGGGCAGTCGGTCAGTGGGAGGCCGGAGCGAAGATGACGTTGATGTTCTTGTCGCCCTGGCCGGCCAGGACGTTGCCCGCGTTGTCCTTCGCCGCGAGGGTGTTGTCCTGGTTCGAGGCACCGGTGCCGGTGGCCGTCTGCTGGGTGGAGACGTGGTTGCCGTCGATCCCGCCGAACACGTTGCCGGCGCCGTTGTCGGAGACCGAGCCGCTGTCGGCGACCGAGCCGTCGCCGGCGGCGGCGCCGGCCCCGACCAGCAGCAGACCGGCCGCGAGTGGGCCGACGAGCGGGCCGACACGTGGGAGTCCGAGCACCCGGCGGGCGCGGATACGAACCATGGAGCCTCCAGGGAAACCGTTCATCGTGCAGAGGTCGATCAAGGTCTGCAAGGTTCGTCGACGGGACGAACACCTGCGGGCTGCGACGCCGGAGGACAGCCTTCCGCAACAAATCGACAAAGCGCTAGCCCGTACGGCCAATTTCGCCCGTTCGCGTGATATCCGGTCAGGCCGCGCATAACGCCGGAGAATGCGGACAGCACGCCGGCACGCCTCATCTGAGCTGGGACTTCGACCGGGCGGCCACCGATGATCACCCCTCGGGGAGCGGCGCGACAGCATCACACGAACCGCCGGGCGCACCACCCCGGCGCGCACGAACCGTGAACACGCCCCTGAAAAGTTCGATCACCCTTCCATGTCGACTTTCCAGTCATTCACAGATCATCAGATCATCTTGCCGGGATTCAGGATTCCCAGCGGATCGAAGACCGCCTTCACCTGCCGTTGCAGGTCCAGCGCCACCGGGCCCAGCTCGCGGACCAGCCAGTCCCGCTTCAGCAGACCCACCCCGTGCTCACCGGTGATCGTGCCGCCCAGCTCCAGGCCGAGCGCCATGATCTCGTCGAAGGAACGCTGGGCACGGGCCGTCTGCTCCTCGTCCGCGGCGTCGAAGATGACGATCGGGTGAGTGTTGCCGTCCCCGGCGTGACTGACCACCCCGATGGTCAGCCCGTGCCGCTCGGCGATCACCGCCACGCCGCTCAGCATCTCCGCCAGCCGGGAGCGCGGCACCGCCACGTCGTCGATCATCGTGGTGCCCAACCGCTCCAGCGCGGGCAGCGCCATCCGCCGGGCGGCCAGCAGCAGATCGGACTCCGCCTGGTCCTCGGCCGGCACCACCTCGGTCGCCCCGGCCGCCCGGCACAGCTCGGCGACCCGGGCCAGCCCGGCCTCCCGGTCCGGCCCGTCGAAGGCCACCAGCAGCAACGCCTGGGTCGACTCCGGCAGCCCCATCCGCCCCAGCTCGTTGACGGCCCGCACCGAGACCGCGTCCATCAGCTCCATCAGCGACGGGGTCAGACCGCGCGCCATCACCTCGCAGACCGCCGCCCCGGCCGCGTCCGCGCTCGGGAACTCCGCCGCCAGCGCCAGCTGTGGAGCGGGCGCCGGCCGCAGCGCCAGAACCGCCCGGACCACCACGCCGAGCGTCCCCTCCGAGCCGACGAACAGCCTGGTCAGGTCGTACCCGGCCACGCCCTTCGCGGTGCGGCGACCGGTGGACAGCAGCCGCCCGTCCGCCAGCACCACGTCCAGGCCGAGCACGTACTCGCTGGTGACGCCGTACTTCACGCAGCAGAGCCCGCCCGCGCCGGTGCCGATGTTGCCGCCGATCGTGCAGGACTCCCAGCTGGACGGGTCCGGCGGGTACGAGAGGCCCAACTCCTCGACCGCACGCGAGAGTTCGGCGTTCACCACGCCGGGCTCGACGACCGCGATCCGGTTCACCGGGTCGATCTCCAGGATCCGGTTCAGCTTCACCAGCGACAGCACGACGCAGCCGTCCACCGCGTTCGCCGCACCCGACAGGCCGGTCCGGGCCCCCTGCGGCACCACCGGGACGCGCAGCTCGGTCGCGGTGCGCATCACGTGCTGCACCTGCTCGACCGTCTCCGGGAACACCACCACGGCGGGCAGCCCGGCCGTGCAGAAGCCCGCCATGTCGTGGCGGTACGCGGCGGTCACGTCCGGGTCCACCACGACCGCCCCGTCCGGAAGCCCCCGCGCCAGCCGGTCCGTCAGATCACTCATCGCCGCCTCCAGTCGCCGCCGCCCGGCCGCCTCCACCTCCGCACTCTGCCCGCCGCCCGGTACCCGGGCAAGTGGGCCGCGGCGGGAAGGAGAGGCGGGCAGGAGGAGCGGGGAGAACGGCGAAGCACCCGGCGGGACAGGGCGGAGCCGACGAGGGCCCGGTCAGGCACGGCGGAGGGCCGGGCCGGCCAGGGCCGTCAGGCCGGCGGCGGCGGTGGCGAGGGCGCAGAGGAGGGTGGGCAGGACGGCACCCGCCGCGTCCGCGAGCAGGCCCAGCAGGGTGTTGGAGAGCGCCAGGGCCACGCTCTGCACGAGCGTCAGCAGCGCCTGGACCCGCGACAGATGAGTCGGCGGCGCGCCGGTCAGCACCAGCGGGCCGAGGTGGCAGGCGAAGAGCCCCGAGCCGAGGCCCGCCACCGTACTGCCGGCCACCGCCGCGACCGGCCCCGTGGCCAGCGCCAGCAGCGCGGCCCCCGCCGACGCCGTGCAGAGCCCGGCCGCCGCTCCCACACCGGCCCGGGGCAGTGCGCCCCGCCAGGCCACCAGACCCGCCACCACCAGCGTCCCGGCCGCCTGCCCGCCGCTCACCAGCCCCGCCGTCCCCGCCGCCCAGCCGTGCGCCCGGGCGAGCAGCGGACCGAGCAGGGACACCACCGGCAGCAGCGCCCCGGCCGCCGCGCCGGCGAGCAGCAGCGCGGCACGCAGCAGCGGGTCGGCCAGGGCGAGCCGGACGCCGGACGCCGCCTCGCGCAGCAGGCCGGTCCGCGGGCCGGTCGGCTCGTCCGCCGCCGGCCGGACCCGCAGCAGGACCAGCAGCACGACCCCGAAGCTCACCGCGTCCGCCACCGCCGCACCGGACAGCCCGCCGGCCGTGACCAGCAGGCCGCCCAGCGGCGCCCCGAGCAGGACGGCGCCCTGCCCACCGGCCTGCCGCAGGGCGAGCGCCCGGGGCAGCCGGTCGGCGGGCACCAGCCGGCGCGGCATCGAACCGCTCGCCGGGAGGTAGAAGGCGTCGACCGTCCCGATCACCGCCGCCGCCGCGACCAGCAGCCACAGTGGCGTCCCCCGGTCGGCCGCCGTCAGCGCCAGCGCGACGGTCGCGGCCAGCATCACCGCGTCCCCGGCGAGCATCACCCGGCGGGCGCCGAACCGGTCCGCGACCGCGCCGCCCAGCAGGACCAGCGCGGTGCGCGGCACGGTGATCGCCGTCAGGACCAGCCCGGCCGCGCCGCCGCCGTGCGCGGAGGCGGCCCAGCCGAGGGCGAAGTACAGCGCCGCGTCGCCCAGCAGCCCGGCCTGGGTGCCGACCAGCCAGAGCAGGTACGGCCGGGGCAGCGCGGGGCGGGTCGCCGCGCCGCGGGTCGGTGCGTCGGTGGTGGTGGTCACGCCGGGCGACGCTAGGGCCCTCGACCCGGTCGAGGGCAAGCGCCGCTACCGGCGGACGACCGGTTCCTGGAGCTCGGTGACCCACCCGGCCGGGTCCTCCGGGCACTCCAGGTACAGCTCCCGGGCGTAGCCGGCCGAGCGGTAGCCGTTCTCCTCGATGAAGCGGGCCAGTTCCTGGCTGGTGCCCAGCACCGCGTCCATCGAGCCGCGGTGCACGATGGTCGCCGCCTCCTCGATCGGCGCCAGGTCGCGCACCTCGAAGCCGTGCCCGTCCGGCCGCGCCGACGGGCCGACCGGGACGGCGGCCAGGACCAGCACCGAGCCGTCGCCCTCCGGCGCGTCCCGGTAGTCGGCGACGGACGGCCCGGTCGCCTCGATCCCGGCCTCGGCCAGCCGCCGGCACAGCTCGGCGAACAGCGGTCCGATCACCGGCCCGATGTCCTCCGGCTCGTAACTCGCGGCCACTGCCGTCAGTTGGGCCACCCGGACGGACGGCACCGGCTTCACGACGACATCGTGTGCGGACATGGTCCCCTCGCTCTCGATCGTCCGGAGCCTCGCCTCCACCCGGGCCAGCCGCAGTTCGTCGGCCGCGATCGCCTCGGCGAGCTGGGCCCGCCGCAGCCGCAGCATCCCGCGCAGTTCGGCCGCGTCCGGCCGCTCGTCCAGGACGGCCCGCACCTGCTGCAGGGTGAAGCCGAGCTCCTTGAGCGCGATCACCCGGTTGAGCCGGGCGAGTTGGGCGGCCTCGTACAGGCGGTACCCGCTGACCGGGTCCACCCGGGCGGGCCGCAGCAGTCCGATCGCGTCGTAGTGGCGCAGCATCCGTACCGACACCCGGCCGTGCTTGGCGAAGTCTCCGATGTTCAACATGGTGTGACCACTCCACCCCCTGCCACCGTGTCAGGGTCAACCCCGACCTTCCGCGCCCCGCCGGAAAACACCGAGGGCGGGTGCCGAACGATGTCGGCACCCGCCCTGAGCAGGTGGTTCTCCTACCGGCGGAGAGCGTGGGATTCGAACCCACGGTACGGGGTCACCGCACGACAGTTTTCAAGACTGTTCCCTTAGGCCGCTCGGGCAGCTCTCCAGGCGGAGGTCAGCCTAACGGGTCCGGCGGGGTTCGGTGCACACGTTTCGGTGGGCCCGGAGGTCACGGCTGGTCGCCGACGCGCTCGGCCAGGGTGACCTTGGTGTTGAAGGTCTGACCGTTGCGGGTGTACTCGACGTCGACGGTCTCGCCCGGCTTGTGCGTCCAGATCCGGCTGACCAGGGCGGGGCCGTTCTCGATCGGGGCGCCGCCGAGCTTGGTGATGACGTCGCCCGGCTTGAGGCCGGCCTTGTCGGCCGCGCCGCCGGGGGTGACGGCCGGCTGGCCCTGGATGTCCTTGGTCTGGATCTGCGCGCCGTCGCCCTTGTAGTCGTCGTTGCGGAGCACGTCGAGCTTGGCGTAGACCGGCTTGCCGGTCTTGATCAGGGTGTCCGCGACCCACTTGGCCTGGTTGATCGGGATGGCGAAGCCCAGGCCGATGCTGCCGGCCCGGCCGTTGGCGGAGGCGTTGGACTGGATCGCCGAGTTGATGCCGACCACGGCGCCGCCGGAGTCGAGCAGCGGGCCGCCGGAGTTGCCGGGGTTGATCGAGGCGTCGGTCTGGAGGGCGTTCATGTACGAGGCCTGCGCGCCGGTCTCGTCGCCGGAGGCCACCGGGCGGTCCTTGGCGCTGATGATGCCGCTGGTGACGGTGGACTCCAGGCCGTACGGCGCACCGATCGCGACGGTGGCGTCACCGACGTTGACCTTGTCGGAGTCGGCCAGCGGCAGCGGGGCCAGCTTGCTCTTGGGCGGGTTGTCGATCTTGACGACGGCGACGTCGTAGCCCTCGGCGTGGCCCAGCACCGAGGCGTTGTAGGAGCTGCCGTCGGCGAACTTGACGGTCAGTTTGCCGCCGTTGAGGGTCGGCGCGACCACGTGGTTGTTGGTGAGGATGTGGCCCTCGGTGTCGAAGACGAAGCCGGTGCCGGTGCCCGACTCGCCGTTGCCCTGCGCCTTGATGGTGACGACGCTGGGCAGCGCCTTCTGCGCGATGGCGGCGATCGAGCCGGGGCTGGGCTCGTTCTTCTGGGTGTCGCTGGCCTGGATGGTGGTGCTGCGGTGGTCGTTCGCGGAGCTGCTGCTGTCGGCGCGGTTCGCGACGGTCACGCCGAGCGCGCCACCGGCCAGACCGGCGACCAGCGCGACGGCCGCGAGCAGGGCGACCAGGCCGCCGCGCTTCTTGCCCGGGCCGCCCGGGCCGCCGGGACCGCCGGCGTACTCGGCCGGGTAGCCGACCGGGCCGCCGGGGTAGCCGGCGCCGCCGGAGGAGTCGTGGGCGGGGCCCCAGCCGCCGAGCGGCTGACCGGCCCCGAACGGGTGGTGGCCGTGCGCGGCGGGGGCGCCGGGGGCGGCCGGAGCGGCGCCGTACCCCTCGTGCGCGCCGTACCCCTCGTGCGCGCCGTACCCCTCGTGCGCGCCGGCGGCCGGGACGCCCTGGGCCGAGGTGGCGTACGGGTTGCCGGACGGCGGCAGGGCCGGGGCGGCGGGCGGGGCGGGCGGCAGGACCGGCGGCGGCGCGTCGATGTAGCCGGTGGCCGGGTCGACGGCCGGCTCCTGGACGGCGGGCGCGATGGGCGCGGCGGGCGCCTCCGCGACGGGCGCCTCCGGTGCGGGCACCTTGGTGAAGGCGACGGTGGGCTTGTGCCCACCCTCCGCCGGAACACCCTCCGCCGGGACGCCGTCGACGGGCGCGGCCCCGGGCTCGGGCACCCGGCGGAACGCCATGGTCGGCTGGTGCCCGCCCTGAGCGGGGCCGTCGGAAGCGGCCTCAGCCGCTCCCGGGCCGGCGGGCTGCTCCCCCTGCGGCCCGGTGGGCCCAACCTCGCGCTCGGTGCTCACGGACGACCTCCATAGCTGGCAGAACCAAGGACCATAGTTTTTCGCACTGTCGATTCGATTGCCGTAAGGACCCCTCTGAAGAACTCATAAGAATCCTTAGCCGGCCCCGACCTCGGTACCGTCGGCCGAGGCTCCCCTCCCCGCCGGGTGTCCCGCGATGCGGACCGCGCACCCCTCGGCCTTGGGGGTTCGCCCCCGTCCCGGTTAGCCTGTCGCTCACAACTGACACGCGGGAGCTTGGACCCACCAGGCTGAGAGTGCGCATGTCGACCGTACGCCACCGGAGTGACGGACGTTCGAGGGGGCGCTGACCGCCGGAACCTGTCCGGGTAATGCCGGCGTAGGGAGTATCGGCCATGCCGCCTGCTTCGCCATCCTCTTCTCCGGACGCGAACGCGTCCGAGGATTTCCCCGGTGCCACGCCCCCCGCGGGCGGCGCACCCACCGGGACCGCCGCGACCGCCGTCCTGGAGCGCGCCGAGCGCGCCGAGCACGTCGAGCACGTCGAGGCCCCGCTGGTCCTGGACACCGAACCGCCGCGCACGCTGCGCTTCCGGGACCAGTTCGCGCTCTGGATGAACCTGGGCGTCAGCCTGATCGGCTTCTCCACCGCCGCCACCGTGCTCGGCGCCCGCGGCAGCGAGCTGTCGCTGGCCGCCGCGGTGACCGCGATCACGGTCGGTACGGCGGTCGGCACCGCGATGCTCGGGGTGGCCGCGGTGATCGGCGCCCGCACCGGCGCCCCCGCGATGGCGAACCTGCGCGGGCTGTTCGGCACCCGGCTGTCGTACCTGCCGACGGTGCTGAACATCGTGCAGTGCGTCGGCTGGGGCGTGTTCGAGCTGCTGACCATCTCGGCGAGCGCCCAGACCGTCGCGCACACCAGCGGCTACCGCTGGCTGTTCGTCCTGCTCGCGGGCGCGCTGACCACCGCGCTGACCATCTGGCCGCTGGGCTCGATCGCGGTGCTGCGCCGGTTCGTGGCCGGGGCGGTCGCGGTGGCGATGGTGTACTTCACCGTCCAGCTGGGCCGTCAGGGCGTGCCGGACCCGGGCGCGGGCAACTGGCACGGCTTCCTGGGCGCCACCGACGCGATGATCGCGGTGTCGATCTCCTTCGTTCCGCTGGCCGCCGACTACACCCGGCACTCGCGCACCCCGCGCTCGGCCTTCTGGGGCAGCTTCTCCGGCTACACGATCGCCCAGGTCTGGTGCTACGTGCTCGGCCTGATGGCGCTGCTGCAGTCGGACGGCGACCCGAACCGGATCTTCGACTCCTTCCTCGGGGTCTGGGCCGGCTGGCTGTTCCTGCTGGTGCTGGTGCTGCGCGAGACGGACCAGTCCTTCGCCAACGTGTACTCGACCGCGATGTCGGTGCAGAACCTGCTGCCGAAGGTGGACCGCCGGGTGCTCTCCGGCGCGATCGGCGTCCTGATCACCGTGCTGGCGCTGCAGATCGACGAGTTCACCGACACCTACTACGGCTTCCTCGGCCTGATCGGCTCGGTGTTCGTGCCGCTGCTGGCGGTGCTCGCGGTGGACTACTTCCTCGGCGCCGGACGGCACGGCTGGAACCTCTCCGCGGACGCGCCGTCCCGCTGGCTGATGCTGCTGCCGTGGCTGCTGGGCTTCGCGGTCTACCAGTTCATCGCGCCGACCGCCGTGGCCGGCTGGTGGACGGACTTCTGGACCTCCGCCCAGGAGGCGCTGCACTTCACCCCGCGGGAGTGGACCTCCGCCTCGCTGTTCGCCTTCCTGGTGCCGGCCCTGGTCACCTGGGCGCTCACCCCGCTCAGCCGGCGGGGCGCCCGGGGCTGAGGCGGCCGGCGCCGAGGCGCCCGGCACGAGGACGAGTCGCGGACGAAGACGGCCCCACAGGTTGGGGCCGTCTTCGTCCGCGCGTCACTTCCGCCGCCTATCGTTGGGCCCGTGACCAGCCCAGACCTGTCCTCGGCGGCGGCGCGCACCGCGCCTCCCGTCCAGGTGATCGCCCACCGCGGTTCCTCCCACGCCCTGCCCGAGCACACCCTCGCGGCCTACCGGCGCGCGCTCGACGAGGGCGCGGACGCGCTGGAGTGCGACGTCCGGGTCACCGCCGACGGCGCGCTGGTGTGCGTGCACGACCGCCGGATCGGCCGGGTCTCCAACGGCCGGGGCACCGTCTCGGCGATGACCCTCGCCGAGCTGGAGGCGTACGACTTCGGCGCCTGGAAGACCGGCCGCCCCAGCACCGACCCGGAGCTGCGCGGCGTGCTGCGGCTGGAGCGCCTGCTGGAGCTGGTGGTGGAGTGCGGCCGCCCGGTGGACCTGGCGATCGAGACCAAGCACCCGGTGCGCTTCCGCGGCCGGGTGGAGGCCGAGCTGCTGCGGACGCTGGAGCGGTTCAAGATCGGCGCGAACCGTGAGGGCGACCGCCCGTCCGCCCGGATCATGAGCTTCTCCTCGATCGCGCTGAACCGGGTGGCCGCCGCCGCGCCGGAGTACCGGCGGGTCTTCCTGTTCGAGCGGCAGCTGCCGCTGCTCGGCCGGCTGCGCGCGGGCTCGCCGCTGCCGGGCGGGGCGCGGATCGCCGGTCCGGGCATCGAGCTGGTGCGGGCCCGCCCGCAGCTGGTGACCCGGCTGCGCGAGCTGGGGCACGAGGTCCACGTGTGGACGGTGGACGAGCCGGCCGACGTCGAGCTCTGCCTGGAGCTCGGGGTGTCCGCGATCATCACCAACCGGCCCGCGGCGGTGCTGGCGCAGCTCGGCCGGTGATCCGCCCGCGCACCGAGCGCGATAGCCGTCCGATCCGATCACTCTGGTCGGCAGTCAAACCTTCCTTGCTCGAAATTGCCGGAATTCATTCACCCGGGCGACGGAGGGTGAGCGTGGAATGACCTGATGTCGACTGTCGGTCGCTGTGCTCGAAATGGACTCGCGGGATCGTCCGGTGCTCGTTTCCGACGCATTACCAAGGGGCATCTCTCCCTCGGCAAACGCTGAAGGAGGTCCGGGGGTGGCGTTGATGGTGGCGCGTGCTGTGCCCATAGAAGCTGGGCCGACCTCATCGACCATGGCAGTGCCGCACGGCCCGGCGAGTGTCGGGGTCGCGCGGCGCCGACTGCGTCGAGATCTGGGTGACCGGCAGATACCGGAACCGGTCATCGATGATGCCGTTCTGATCCTTTCCGAGCTGTTGAGCAATGCCTGTCGGTACGCCCGTCCGCTCGGCCCGCTGGCGGCCCTGGGCCGCAGCGCCCGGGCCGAGGTGCTCGGGCAGGTGCTGGTCGGCGTCCCGTCCGGGCCGCACCCGGCACCGGGCGGCCGGGAGTCCGCCGAGGGCTCCGCCGAGCCGGACGGCGGGGTGCTGGTCCGCTGGCAGATGCACGCCGACGGGGTGCTCACCCTGGAGGTCACCGACGGCGGGGCGACCACCCGGCCGCTGCCCGCGAGTCCCTCGCTGACCTCGCGCGGCGGCCGCGGCCTGAGCATCGTCGGCCAGCTCGCCAGCGACTGGGGCGTGCGCGACTCCCCCGGCGAGGTCACGGTCTGGGCCGCGCTGCCCGCCCGGGCCCGGCACGCCCGGCGCACCGGGGACGATGCCCGTAGCGCGTGAGCCGGGCGCGGGGAATGTGTCGTTAGGCTTCCCGGAACACAGGACCACCGTTCCCGGGAGAGCCGCAGCATGGGCAAGAAGGCCGCCAAGAAGGCGCCGCAGCGCCAGTCCACCACCGCCGTCACGGGCGAGATCCCCGCGGTCGGGGCCCGCGAGGACTGCCCCTGCGGCTCGGGCCGCCGGTACAAGGCGTGCCACGGCCGGGAGGCCTCGCACGCGGTGCAGGAGCTGGTGCACCGCCCGTTCGAGGGCCTGCCGGGCGAGGCCGACTGGGTGGCGCTGCGCGAGCTGGTGCCGGCCGCCACGGTGCCGCTGGAGCTGGCCGCCGGGGTGGCCGACGGCGCGAGCGGTGACGTCCCCTCGGTCACCCTGGCCACCGTGCTGCCGCTGGCCTGGCCGGCCCTGCGCCGCCAGGACGGCTCGATCCTGCTCGGCCTCCAGACCCAGTCCGCCTCGGGCGACCTCAGCCGCGACCTCGCCGACGCCCTGGAGCTGGCCCTGGCCACCGAGCCGGGCAGCCCCGTGCCGGCCCGCCGGACCGTCCCGGGCGGGCGCCGCCTCCAGGACCTGCTGGACACCACCGCCGCGTTCGAGCCCACCGTGCACGCCGGCTTCGAGTTCTGGCTGGAGGACGCCGAGTCCGCCGCCGGCGAGGTCGCCGCCTCGCTGGAGCGCGCCAACGCCTCGGCCATCCCGACCGAGAAGCTCGCCGGCGTGGACGCCGCGTACTGGTGCGGCACCCCGGACAAGAACCACCTGCGCTGGGTGATGACCGTGCCGGAGGAGCAGCTGCTGGACGCGCTGGCCCGGCTGAACGCGGCCGGCGAGGCCTCGCTCGGCGCGGACACCCGTCTGGTCGGCTCCTTCCGCGCGCACGGCCTGACCGTCCCGGTGTGGGACCTCCCGCTCACGATGACCGCCGCCGACTGCGAGAAGCCGGCCGCCGAGTTCGCCGAGCGGCTCGCCGCGGTGCTCGCCGACGGGACCCCGCTGACCGCCGAGGAGCGGCGCGCCCGGGCGAACCTGGTGAACCGTCAGGTCACCCTGAACTAAAGCACGCGGGATCGGCGTGATACGCGTCACATTGTCGTGGTGAACGCGCAATTTCCGGGCGTGCAGGGCGTCTTGGAAATTGGCGCGGGCGCAGATCCTTGTTACTGTCTAAAGAGTCCGGCCGCTGGTGCATCCCCCGTCGCCAGCGGCCGGATCTTTTCTTTTTCCGGAGCGCCCGATCTCCGGCGCCCGCGGACGGCCCCGACGCCCGGCCCGGTTCCGGCGCCCTCAGTAGGCCGAACGTCCGCTGTCCAGCCGGACCGTCGCCTCCACCAACTCCCCCAGCAGCGGCCCGACCTGCGGCAGCCACACCCCGCCGGCGCCCGGCCGCGGCGCCAGCACCCAGCGCACCCTCCCGGCCGCGCCACCGGGCGGCAGCGGCAGGAAGCCGCCCGGCCCGTGATAGCGCAACGAGCCTGGCACCCAAGGGAGTTGGGCGAGCATCTCACCGAGCACGTCCAGCGAGTACGGGGCCACCAACAGCGCGTAGCGGCCCGGCATCGCCAGCACCGGGCCAAGCGGCAGCCGCAGCGCGCCCAGGTAGACCAGCGCCCGGGCACCGGCCGCCGCGGGCAGGCTGACCGCCGACACCGCGGAGCCGGTGGCGGCCAGCACCGGCGCGTCCGGGCTCTGCCGCTCCCACCACCAGCGCACCATCCTGGCGTCCGTGGTGGCGGCCAGCAGCGAGGGGTCGTGCGGGTGCGCGCCGGGGACGGTGCAGTCCGGGTCACCGCAGGAGCAGCGGCCGTCACGCGGCACGGTGCCCGGCACCACGGGCCAGCGGTGTTCGACGGCGGCCGTCAGGGCCGCGGCCAGTCGGGCGGCACGTGCCTCCGACCGGTCCTTCGGGTTCTCACGCATGGCGCTCGTTCCTTTCCCTGACCGCTCGGTTCGCTCCACCCCGCGGGCGTCCGTCGGGATCCTCCGCGCGGGCCCGCCGCGGCACGGCCCCGGGCGGCACGGGCGGGGCGGGCGGCAGGACGGACGGCGCGGCTTCGACGTGGAGCGGGGATGGAGCACGACTGAAAGGGCCGCGCACTGGAACAGCCCTTGGAACGAGAATCCCGTACGCGACCGGATGGACGCCGCCCGGGCGCGTTTGGTTCCACCGTACGAGTGAGAGAGTTCCGGCCGGAGCGGCTCACGGGCGGCACGGACATACGATCCGGACGGCCGCCCGGACCGTCCTCCCGGTTCTGCCCGTTCGCGGCCCGCTCCATGCCTCCGGGCCCGGCCGGCGCGTGCGCGGGCCCCGCGCCCCCGGTCGGGGCACGGTGGATGAGGAAACGGCCACGGCGCCGTCCTGGATCTGGACATGCCCCGAATGGCCTGTGTAGAAGTGGTGGCATTGCTGTCGATCAATGACGAGTAGTAGCGAATCGAGGCGAAACACGCCCTTCGGCCGTGCTCGCTCCACATTGGCCTTATCTGGGGGTTTCGCATGGCACGTAGCACCGCGTCAGGAGTGGCGGCATGAACGAGTCCCACCCGTCGACGGCCGTTCCGTCGACGCCGACCGCCGAGCCGGACGGACCCGGCTGCGCAGGCGGGCTCACCGTCCTCGACCCGCCGGGAACGCCCGGCTCCGTCGACGCCCAGGACGACCCGGCCTGCCCGGACCGCGAGGACGGCCCGTCGGACGACCGCACGGCACCTTCCGCCGCCGTGCAGGACCGTTTGGCCGGACGCCTGTCCGATATCACCAGCCTGCACGAGCACACCGAGCTGCTCGCCCGCACCCGCGGCCTGGCCGCCACCCTGGACGCCGTCCTCGCCTCCGGCGCCACCATGCTCGGCGCCCGGCGCGGCATGCTGGTCACCAGGCTGCCCGGCGGCGGGCCCGGACAGCCGGTCGGCCTCGCCCTCGACCGCGCCAGCCTCGGCGCCCTGGAGACCGTCCCGGCCGAACAGAGCCTGCTGGCCCGGCTGCTGCGCGAGCAGGACCGGCCCGACCAGCTGCACTCCCACGACCTCGCCGAGGACCCTGCCATCGGCCCCCGGCTGCGCGAACTCGCCGTCCACCTCGGCCTCGGCGGCGCCTTCGGCCTGCCGCTCGCCACCGACGAGGACGGCCCGCTCGCGGCCGCCCTCTGGTTCTACGACGGGCCCGCCGAACCGACCGAGTGCCAGCGCTCGCTGGCCCGCCACTACTGCGAGATCGCCTCGCCGCTGCTCGCCAAGCAGCTGGAATCGGACCGGATCGCGCGCACCACCGAGGCGCTGCGCCGCGGCCTGCTGCCGGACCGGCTGCCCCACGCGGCCGGACTGCGACTGGCCGCCCGGCTCGTCCCGGCCGGCCTGGAGCACTCCGCCGGCAGCGACTGGTACGACGCGATCCCGCTGCCGGACGGCACCCTCGGCCTCACCGTCGGCTCGGTCTCCGGCGACGGCCCCGGCGCCGGCCCCGGCTCCGCCCCCGGCGCGGCCGCCGCGATGGGCCGGGTCCGGGCCGCGCTGCGGGCGTACGCCGTGCTGGAGGGCGAGGACCCGGTCTCCGTGCTGGGCGACCTGGAGCTGCTGCTCAAGACCACCGAACCCGCCCGCACCGCCACCGCCGTCTACGCCTGGGTCGAGCCCGAGGAGCGCCGGATCACCCTGGCCGGCGCCGGACACTGCCCGCCGGTCCTGGTCGGCCGGCACGGCGCCGAGTTCGTGGAGACCTCGCTCTCCGCCCCGCTCGGCATGCTGACCTGCTGGGAGGCCCCCGGGGTGGAGTTCACCGCCGAACGCGGCGACACCCTGCTGCTCTACACCGAGGGGCTGGCCCGCCGCTGCGGCCCGACCCTGCACGCCGGGCAGGCCAACCTGCGCCGGGCCGCCGCCGACGCCCCGCGCGACGTGCGGACCGACCCGGACCGGCTCTGCGCCCACCTGCTGGCCGTCTGCCCGGCCCCGGAGACGCCCGCCGCCACCGACGACCTGATGCTGCTGGCGGCCCGCTTCGAGTAGCGGTTCGAACCCGGAGCATCCGGGCGGCCGGGCGTCCGTACCATGGACGCACGGCCGCCCGCGCGTGTCGCGATCCGACACCTCCCCCGACGGGCGGCGGTACCACCCCCCAAGGAGGCGTTGCACGTGAGCGAGGACCGTACCCCCGCGGTTGCCGAGAACCCCGAGGCCGAGGGCGGCGAGCAGCCGGAGCAGTTCGTGGGCCGCAAGAACGGTCTCTACGGTGAGATCTCCGACGAGCTGGCCGCCTCGATGAAGTCCGGCTGGGCCGACACCGAGCTGCACGGCCTCGCGCCCGTCGCCCAGGCCCGGTACGCCGCCGAGCGCCGCGCCAAGCTGTCCGCCGCCTTCCCCGGCGAGCGCCTGGTCGTCCCGGCCGGCAACCTGCGGGTGCGCTCCAACGACTGCGACTACGCCTTCCGCGCCGCCAGCGAGTACGTCCACCTCACCGGCGACCGGACCGAGGACGCGGTGCTGGTCGGCGAGCCGACCGGCACGGCCGGCCACGAGTTCGCGCTCTACCTGCTGCCCCGCTCGAACCGCGAGAACGGCGAGTTCTGGCTGGACGGCTACGGCGAGCTGTGGGTCGGCCGCCGCCACAGCCTGAGCGAGCAGGAGCAGCTGCTCGGCCTGCCCGCCCTCGACGTGCGCGAGGCCGCCGAGGAGCTGGCCGCCAAGGCCGCCGACGCCGCCGTGCCGACCCGGATCGTCCGCGGCTACGACGCCGGCCTGGAGGCCGCGCTGGCCGACGCCCTGGACGCCGGCAAGGACGCCGAGTTCAAGGAGTTCCTGAGCGGCCTGCGGCTGGTCAAGGACGAGTGGGAGATCGGCGAGCTGCGCGCCGCCTGCGACGCCACCGTCAAGGGCTTCACCGACGTGGTCCGCGAGCTGGGCCAGGCCGTCGCCACCTCGGAGCGCTGGATCGAGGGCACCTTCTGGCGCCGCGCCCGGGTCGAGGGCAACGACGTCGGCTACAGCACCATCGCGGCGGCCGGCCCGCACGCCACCACCCTGCACTGGGTGCGCAACGACGGCGACGTGCGCCCCGGCGAGCTGCTGCTGCTGGACGCCGGCGTGGAGACCAGCACCCTCTACACCGCCGACGTCACCCGCAGCCTGCCGATCGACGGCCGGTTCACCGAGCTCCAGCGCCGGATCTACGACGCGGTGTACGACGCCCAGGAGGCCGGCATCGCGGCGGTCAGGCCCGGCGCCCGCTTCCGTGACTTCCACGAGGCCTCGCAGCGCGTGCTGGCCGAGCGGCTGCTCGCCTGGGGCCTGCTGGACGCCTCCGTGTACGACGTGGAGAAGGTCCTGGAGCTCGGCCTCCAGCGCCGCTGGACCCTGCACGGCACCGGCCACATGCTCGGCCTGGACGTCCACGACTGCGCCCACTCGCGCCGCGAGGAGCACGTCGACGCGCTGCTGGTGCCCGGCATGGTGCTGACCGTCGAGCCCGGCCTGTACTTCCAGCAGGACGACCTGACCGTGCCGGAGGAGTACCGCGGCATCGGCGTCCGGATCGAGGACGACATCCTGGTCACCGCCGACGGCAACGAGAACCTCTCGGCCGGCCTGCCCCGCCGCGCCGAGGACGTCGAGGCCTGGATGGCCTCGCTGGCCTGAGCGCCGTAGCGGCCATGCCGTAGCCGCCGTGCCGTAGCCGCCGTGCCGTAGCGGTCACGCCGTAGGGCCATGTCGTAGCGGCCGTGCAAGAGGGCCCGGTCTCCCGAGCAGTGGGAGGCCGGGCCCTCGGTCATGGGTGCGGGGCCGTCACCGGTCGGAGGAGAGGTTCTGGAGGGTGCTCCGGTGGTCGTTCGCCCGGGCGCCCACCTGGACCTTCACACCGTGCTGCGAGGGCTTGGTCATCGTGATCCGGAAGGCGTACTCGGCCGAGTCGCCCGAGCGGTCGACCTCCAGCCCGGCCGGGGCGATGGCGGTCAGGCCGCCGCAGTCGTCGTGCAGCGCGACCGGGGTCCACGCGCCGCCGGTCTTCGCCTCCAGGACGACGTCCCCTTCGTTCACGCCGTAGGGGCTGGACACGACCACCTCGGGACGCAGCTCCGCGGTGCCCTTCGGCGCGGTGACGGTGAAGCCGAACTCGGCGGGGGTCGTCCCGGTCCGGAGGTCCGTGGTCGACACCCGGCTCACCCACGGGCCGTCGGGGTCGACGACCGCGCCGTGCCACACGGCCTTCGCCATGTCGAGGTGGTTCTTGGAGTTCGGCACGGGGGCGTCCGCCTCGATCACGAGCGCGCCCGGGCGGTTGACCGTGGACAGCCGGACCCGGTACTCGATGGTCCGGCTCTCGCCGGCGGCCAGGGTGAAGGCCGCGTCGTCGCCCGTGCCCGCGTAGTCCATCCCGGTGCCCTGGCTGAGGTGGTCCAGCGTCTTCCAGCCCGAGGCGTCCTTGCGCTCCAGGGTGCCCTCCGCCGCCCCGAAGACCAGCGGGCAGGGCGCGCCCTCGTACGGCTGGGTCGAGACCACGGGGGCCACGGCGCGGGTGCCGGTGGTGTCGTTGTTCTTCCAGGTGACGGAAAAGGGCACCAGCTCGCCCCGGTTGATCCGGCCGTTCACGTCCAGGCCGCTGAAGCCGATCTTGATGCCGCCTCCGCCGGACGGGGTGGTGGGCTTGGCGGGGGCGGGCTTGGCCGCGTCCTTGACGGCGGTCCTGGCGGTCGTCTGGGCACCGGCCTCGGCGGTCACGACGGTGGGGGCCTGCGCGTCGGTGGGGGCCTCGGCGGTGGCCGGAACGGTGGGAGCGGGAGTGGTGGCGGCCGGGGTGGTGGGGGCGGGGACGGCGCCCGCGCCGGGCGTGGCCGACGAGGTGGCCGCGGGCGTGGCGACCGGAACGGAGGCGGCGACGGAGGCCCCGCCGTTCGTCGGACCGCAGGCCGCGACACCGACGGCGGCGACCACGGCCAGCGGGACGATCTTCGCAATACGGGCGATAACAGACGCGTTCATGTGACAGTCCCCCCATAGGACAAGGTGATGGTGTGATCCGAAAGAACGAGCGCCCACTGTCGCGCCCCGTGGAGTCGGCCCGAGCCCCCCGGCTCTTCGCCGGCCGCTCCCCCGCCTCTCACTGACATAGACGTCCATCCCCCCAAGGGGTTGCAGCCCGGTTCGAAATATTTTCCGCAGGCTCCCCCGGAACCCCGAAAGGCGCCGTGACCAGGGGAGATCCCCGGTCACGGCGCCTCGACGACGGCCCGTGGCAGGCTACTTCACGACCACCCGCACCGGAACGGTCCGGGTGCCGACGGTCTGGGGCATCCCCTCCGCCGGGATCACCAGGGCCTCTGCGGTCACCGGCATCACCCCGGCGCCGTCCTCCTTGGTCAGCTTCATCCGGTACTTCAGAGTCACGCTCTGCCCGGGGGCCAGCGCGAAGCTCCCGTCGACGGTGGGCTTGCCCGCCACCGGCCGGTTGATGTCCACCGGGGTCCAGGACGCACCGTCCTGCCGCTCCAGCGTCCCGTGCACGGCGGGCTGGCTGCCCCCGTACGACTCGGCGACCACGTGCGGGGTCACCTGGGCGTACGCGGTCTTGCCGGTGTTCTTGAACGTGACCGAGAACGTCGTCGCGGTGCCGTCGTTCGGCACCTGCTGGCCGGTGGTGAGGCCGTCCACGGAGACGCCGACGGAGTTGGCGAGCGTCGTCGCCTGGGAGGACGGCGGCTGGTGGCCGCTGACGTCCAGGGTGTCGAGGATCGAGACCAGGGCGGGCTGGTAGTCGGGCTTCAGCCCGTTCGCCACGATGTACACCTGGTCCGAGTTGAGCCCCCACATCTGGGCCGTGAAGGTGTCACCCGGCTGGCAGGTCACCTGCCACTGCGTCTTGTCGATCGTCTTCCCGGCCACGATGTCCCTGGTCCGCACCGCGGCGCCGATCGAGGAATAGCCGTTGGCGGGGAAGTACGGGTGACCCCAGACCGGGCAGTTCGGCTGGTGGCCCCAGCCCGACTCGGAGCCCAGATCGGCCATCGTGGGCCAGGCGCCGCCCTCGATCTCGTCCGGGCTGTTGTAGGCCACGACCAGCACGCCGTACGGCTCGCACTGCTGCGGCGACCAACCGTCCTGCGCCTCGGTCGGCGCGCCCGGGCTCAGGACGCAGACCCGGTCGGCCGAGACCGGAACGGCCTTCCAGCCGGCCGGCACCTTGAACTTGACGCCCCGGAGGTTGTACGAACTCGCCGGGGTCAACGGGGGGTTGGTGTTCCGGGGGGTGGTGGACGCGAGACCGTCGGCCAGCGGGACCTCGGTCGCCCCGTCCGTGGGGGCGGTGGTCTCGCTCGGGGCGGCCGTCGGGCTGGGATCGCCGGTCGGCTCGGGCGTCGGGCTGGGCGAGGTGGTCACGGTCGCGGCCGGCGGCGGGACCTGGTCCTTGGCGACCGGCTCCCCGTGGAAGCCGAGCACGCCGATCGCCATCGCGGCGGCCAGGCCGAGCGGCACGGTGACGGCGTACACCGGGCGCAGCCGGCGGATCCGGCTCTTCGGGGGTGCGGCCGGACGCAGGCTGTTCGCCGTGACCATCGAGGCACGCGCGGTCAACGCCTCGCGGAGCAGCCGTTCCGTCGGGGTCTCGGCCGGCCCGTCGCCGTCGCCGCCGATGCGGCGGGGGAGCTTGTCGGTCATCGAACCTTCTCCAGATGCTTTTCCAAGGCGTCCAGTGCGCGACTGGCGGTGGACTTCACGGCACCCCGGGACAGTCCCAGGGTCTCGGCGATCTGCGCCTCCGACAGGTCGGACCAGTAGCGCAGCACCAGCACCTCGCGCTGGCGGGGAGTCAACTCCTGCAGAGCAACCAGCACCCGGCGGTGCTCGTCGTTGAGCACCGCGTGGTCCTCGGCGGACGGGGCGTCGGCCACGTGCGGCGGTACGTACTCGCGGGCGGTCTTGCGGCGGCGCAGCATCGAGCGGGCACCGTTGACCACCGAGGTCCGCAGGTAGCCGAGCGCGTTGTCCAGGTCGTCCAGCTCCTCGCCGTAGCGCTGGTAGAGCTGGGTGAAGGCGTCCTGGACGACGTCCTCGGCCAGGTCCTGATGGTCGACCAGCATGACGGCCATCCGGACCAGGCCGAGCCGGTGGGCGTGGTACAGGTCGGTCAGGGTGGGCCGGTCCTCGGCCGGCTTGCGGCCGCCGCGCAACAGGCGGAAGCCGGAACGGCGCTGCTTCGCCTCCTGTTCGGTGACGACACCGGCGAGCGGCTCGCCGGCCTCCTGCGCGCCGAACAACGCGGCAACCATCCCTCGGATGGAGAAGCCGCGCCCCCCTGTCGGCACGGCGGTCGGCCCGATGGCCATGGACATGCGCTTCCGCTTTCCCCCGGGACGGTGACGGCACCGGCCGTCCCGTCAGGTCACCTGATCAAGATCGTGATCGGAAGGATCATTTCAGCCGTCCATGGCCCGCCCCCTTCCGCCCCTCACTTCCATGGACGTGTGGCGGGGGCGGGGGTTGCAGACGGATTCGAAGAAATTTCCGGGAGGGCCGGGACGGCTACACTCACCGGCATTCCGCCACCCGTGAGCAGGGGGTTTCGCATGGCCGAGCAGCGCGTCGAGGGCTCACGGCCGGTGCCCGTCAGGATCGGCCGGCGTCCGGAGCCCGTGCACGACGTCGCGGTGTACGCCTTCTCCGGCATGGCGCCGTTCGAACTCGGCGTCGTGGTCGAGGTGTTCGGGCTGGCCCGGCCCGAGCTGACCGGGCTGCTGGCGGCGCCCTGGTACGGGCTGAAGGTGTGCGCCGACCGGCCCGGGACGGCGCTGGACGCGGTGGGCGGCTTCACCCTGACCGCCCGGCACGGCCTGGACGAACTGGCCGCGGCCGACACCGTGATCGTCCCCGGGGTGCCGGACGCGTTCGGCGGCGTGGGGGCGCCCCCCGGCCGCCACGCCGGGGGCGTCTCCCCCGGGCTGGTCGAGGCGCTGCGCACCGCGCACGGGCGCGGCGCCCGGATCGTGTCGATCTGCGGCGGCGCCTTCGCGCTGGCCGCCGCCGGGCTGCTGGACGGCCGGGAAGCGACCACCCACTGGCGGTACGCCGAACTGCTCCAGCAGCGGTACCCGAAGGTGCGGGTCAACCCGGACGTGCTCTACGTGGAGGACGGCGACGTGCTCACCAGCGCGGGCAGCGCGGCCGGCATCGACCTCTGCCTGCACCTGATCCGCCGGGACCACGGCGCCAAGGTGGCCAACGCGGTGGCCCGCCGCTTCGTGGTCGCACCGCACCGGGACGGCGGACAGGCCCAGTTCATCGAGGCGGCGGTCCACCCGGTCGAGGACGAGGAGGACGGCATAGCCCGCAGCATGCGGTGGGCGCTGGACCACCTGTCCTCCCCGCTGACCATCTCCCTGCTGGCCCGGGCCGCCCGGATGTCGGACCGCTCGTACCTGCGGCACTTCACCGCCCGCAACGGGACCAGCCCGATGCGCTGGGTCGTCACCCAGCGCATCGCGGCCAGTCTGCCGCTGCTGGAGTCCCCGGAGGGGACGGTGGAGGAGGTCGCCACGGCGGTCGGCTTCGAGAGCGCCGCGACCTTCCGGCACCACTTCGGCCGGGTGATGCGCACCTCCCCGACCGCCTACCGGCGCTCCTTCGGGCGCGGGGCGGCCTGAACGCGCCGACTACGCCCGCTCGCGCCGGTCCGCGTTGGCGAGGATCGCGTCGTGCAGCCACCGGGCCAGGCCCGGCACGATCTTCTCGTAGGTGTCGGTCCAGCGCTGGTCGGAGACGTACAGGCAGGCCAGGCCGCGGTGGATGGTGAAGGTGCAGTCGTAGAAGTTGCGGCAGATGTGCTGCCGGTGCTCCTCGGCGAGGTCGGTGGCCACCGTGCCGTCGGCGGCCTCGCCGGCGGTGACCGCCGCGGCCAGACGGGTGTTGAGCTCCGTCATCTCGGCCTGGACCCGCTGCCAGTCGGCCTTCGAGTAGCCGCCGGTGCGGCGCTGCGACTCGGCCCAGGCCGCGGTGTCCCCCCAGCGCTGCTCGGCCTCCTGCTCCCAGTCCTCCTGGTAGCCCTCGCCGAAGATCTCGAACTTCTCCTCCGGGGTCAGCTGAATGCCCATTCTCCGTGCCTCCATGGCGTGTTCGACGGCGGTGGCGAGTTCCTGGAGGTGCCTGATCCGGTCGGTGAGCAGCTGGTGCTGCCGCCGGAGGTGTTCGCTCGGGCTGACCGAGTGGTCGTCCAGGATCGCCGCGATCTCCTCCAGGGGGAAGCCGAGTTCCCGGTAGAAGAGGACCTGCTGCAGCCGGTCGAGGTCGGCGTCCACGTACCGGCGGTAGCCGGAGCCGGTCCGGCCGGCCGGGGACAGCAGGCCGATCTCGTCGTAGTGGTGCAGGGTGCGGACGGTCACCTTGGCGATCTTCGCCACGGCGCCGACCGAGTAGCCCTCATCGGTCATCGGGGTTCCTCCCTGGTGCTGACCACCACCCTCGGCTCTCACGTCGCGTGAGGGTCAAGTCGCGTCGGGGGGCGAGTCGCACCGGGGGCCGGTCGCGCCGGCGGTCGAGTCGCGCCGGCGGTCAGGCGGTACGGGCGGTCAGGCGGTCAGGCGGTCAGGCGGTCAGGCGGTACGGGCGGGCTCCGGGAGCCGGTGCCCGGCCGGGGCGTCGTCGACGCCACCCGACGGCCCCGAGCGCCGGCGGCGGGACCGCTGGGTGGGCCAGAACAGCACGTACCCGGCGGAGACCACCACGAAGGCGAGCCGGACGAAACCGCGGGCCGCGTCGGACGGGAGGAACAGCGTGCCGCCGTACAGCGCAGCCAGCGCGATCCAGCTCCACCACGGAACGAGCCGCTTCTGCCCGACCGCGTCCCAGAGCAGGGTGCCGAGCAGGATCGAGGCCGTGTAGTACGTGTAGACGCTCGGATCGAGCAGGACGCGGGCGTCCGCGCCCAGCAGCACCACGGCCGGCCAGCGGCCGCGCCAGACGGCGACGCAGCCGAGCCCGATGCCGAGCGCGAACTGGGTCGGGCGGTCCCACCAGGGGGTGGACGGGTCGGTCACCCCGAACCAGCGCAGCGCGGAGGCGGGCTGGTTCGGGATGGTGAACTTGGCGGCCGCCATGGTGTCCAGGTTGCCCAGGTAGAACGGCAGCCAGGCGATCGCCACCAGGAGGCAGAACCAGAGCGCGGTGCGCAGCCAGGCGGGCCGGGGCAGCGCCAGGATCAGCGGCGCGAAGGCTATCGCCCAGGGTTTGGAATCCACCGCCAGCGCCAGGAAGACCGCGACCTGGACGGGCTTGCCACGGGCCAGCGCGTGCGCGGCGAGGGTGGTGAAGAACAGCGCGAGGACGTCGTCCAGGTGCGCGAAGCGGACCGACACCTCGACCCACATCGGGATGAACGCCAGCCCGGCGATCAGCAGGCGCTGCTGGAGCCGCCGGTGGTTGATCCCGGTGCCGAGGTAGTACAGGGCGGCGGTGCGGCCGATCACGACCAGCATCACCAGGCCCAGTCCGGCGCTCACCGCCTCGGCGATCAGCTCGCCGGTGTGCGGGGCGAACGGGGCGGTGAGCCTGGCCGCGGCGAGGCTCACCGGGCCGATCTGGAGCTCCGGGTGGTGGGCGTAGAGCGACAGGCCGCCGTCGGGCTGGTCGCTGAAGAGCAGCTGCTCGCCCTGGCGCAGGTAGTGCCAGGAGAAGCCGCCGCTGGGCTCGACGAGGAAGAACCAGAGCACCGTCCAGGCCGTCAGCAGGATGTGGTGCCTCCGGAGCGGCAGTCCCGCGATCCGCCCGGTCGTCGCCTCGTAGTCGGTGGTGGCCCGTGCCGTGCGTGCTTCCCGCACCTGTCCTCTCCCCGCCGTTCCGCCCCCCTCCGGCCGGACATCCTATGTGACGAAGTAGAACCGCCCGCGCCGCCCGCACATCCGTCCGGGAGGACGGTGCGGGGCGGCGCGGGCGGCGCGCTCCGGAGGACGTCGCCCTCCGGGTCAGTGCCTCCGGGTCAGTGCCTCCGGATCAGTGCCGTCGGCTCAGCGCCTCCGGGTCAGCCCTGCTGCGCGGACTTGCGGCGGCGCAGCACCACCAGGGTGCCGACACCGGCCACCAGGACGGCACCACCGGTGGCCGCGATGGCGGTGGTGTGGTCACCGCCACCGGTCTGGGCCAGGGCCTTGTCGTCGTCGTCCGCGGCGGACTTGGCCTTGTCCACGGCGCCCGGGGTCAGCGGCGGCGGGGTGATGACCGGGGGCTCCACCGGGAAGTCGATCGGGCCCGAGGTGTCACCGCTGCTCTCGGCCGGGGCCGGGGTGGTGGCCGAGCCGGAGGGCGTGCCGGTGGCCGGGGTGCTCGGCTGCTCGGTCGGCTTCTCGGTGGGCTTCTCCGTCGGCTGCTCCGTCGGCGCGACGGTGGGCTTCTCGGTCGGCTTCTCGGTCGGCTGCTCCGTCGGCGCGACGGTCGGGCTGGCCGACGGGGAGCTGCTGGCCGACGGGGAGCTGCTGGCGGTCGGGCTGGGCTTGCCCGTCGGGCTGGGCTTGCCGGTGTGCGTCGGGGTCGGCTTGCCCCCGGGCGCCTTGATGACGAAACCCACGCCGCCGTCGCAGCTGAGGTGACCGTTGTCGACCGGCTGGTGGCTGGTGTCGTCGAGCTGGGCGGCGAAGACGACCGGGACGACGCCGGCCCGGCCGAGCGGGGAGCCGTCGGCGAAGGAGGCCCGGACCTTGATCGGGACGTGCTTGCCGCGGTTCACCCCGAGCAGGTCGTCGGCGACCGGGTTGCCGTCCCCGTCGAGGGTCCCGAGCATCATCAGGACGGAGGTGTTCTTCTCCCCGCTCTTGTCGGGGGCGACGACGGCGGTCTGCCACTGCCCCTTGGGCAGCTTGTACTGGACCTTGAGGTCCTTCGCCTGGAGGGTGCCCGCCTTGTTCTTGAACTTGAGCAGCGGGATGAAGACGAAGTCGTGCTTCGTCCGGTTCTCGATCTCGAACGTGAACTCGCGGGCGTCACCACCGGCGATGAAGGTGCCGGGAACGCCGTCCAGCGAGAGGTCGAGGCTCGCGTGCGACGCCTTGTCCGCCTGCGTGGCGGCGGCGGACGGAGTGCCGGGGGTGCCGACGGCCATGGCGCCCTGGGCGCCGGCCAGCACGAGTGAGGACGCGAGCGCGGCGGCTCCGGCAAGGGCAAGACTGCGACGTATGGACAAGGGAGACCTCACGGAAGTGTCCGGGCGAGGCCCGGGAAGGCGCGAGGGGGCAGTCGTGAACGCCGCGAACCCCCCGCGAAGCTGAAAGTCCGACGGAGAGTACCGAACGATCCGGCCGACCAGGAAGGCGGGTGGCACACTGTGGCCCGATCACCTGGAGATCATGCCCGAATCGTCCAACTCTGTTTACCTGTAAGGCTTTTGCGCTTCGCCTGGCGGTCACCGACCGGTGACGGGTGCACGTCCGGAAGTCGGCACCTCGCGCCCCGGCGGCGGACAGCGGACCGGCGCCGGCCGGCGCGCTCCCGGGGGATCAGCCCTCGAAGAAGGACTTGGCCGCGATCAACGCCCGCTCGTCGCCCAGCACGTCCCCCGGGCGGGTGCCGTTGCCGAGCAGCACCCCGCCCCAGCGCATCCCCATGTACTCGGCGGTCAGCCGGAGCGTCCCGACCAGCGGATCGGCCAGGTGGCCCTCTCCGGCGAGGACGGTGACGCCCCAGATGGTGCCGCCGCGCATCCCGTCGCGGAACGCCGCCCCGGGCTCCCGGAGCCAGGCCGACCAGTGGTCGAGGTAGAGCTTGGCGCTGGTCGGCAGCGAGTACCAGTACAGCGGCGCGACGAAGACCAGGTCGGTGGCCGCCAGGGTCGCGTCCAGCAGGGTCCGCTCGTGGCCGGTGGGCTCGGGGTAACTGCCGTCACCGATGTGCCGCAGGTCCCGGAAGGGCGGCAGCGGATGGTCGTCCAGCCGCAGCCACTGCTGCTCGGCACCGGCCGGCAGGCTCGACTCGGCGGCCAGCCGGGCGAGGCGGACCGAGTTGCCGTCGGGGCGCGCGCTGGCGTCGAGGAACAGGAAGCGGCGCGGCGCGTCGGCGCCGGACGACTGACCGGTCATCAGGACTCCTCCGTCGTAGGCGTGGTGCGAACTCAGGAGTGAGCAATCGTCGGACGCCGGTCTATTCCGGGCCCGGTAGCGGCGACGACCTCGTCGTCGGAGGGGGTCAGTCGGGCAGTCCGGCCCGGCGGCGGGCGACGGCGGCCACCGCCGCCCAGTCCTTGTCCCCGTCGCCGTGGGCCAGCGCGTCCAGGAAGGCGTCCCGCAGGATGCTGCCGAACGGCAGCGGGACGTTGCGCGCGGCCCCCGCCTCCAGCGCGAGGCCGACGTCCTTGAGCCCCAGCGGCAGCCGGAACTCGGCCGGCTCGTAACGGCGCTCGGCCACCATCGCGCCGTAGCCGGAGTGGACCGGCCCGGGGAAGAGCGTGCCGGTGAGCATCTCGACCAGGTCGGTCGGCCGGACGCCGTGCGCGTCGGCCAGGCTGCACGCCTCGGCCATCGACTCGATCGCGCAGGCGATCAGGAAGTTGGCGCTGATCTTGGCCGTGTTGGCCTGCCGGGGGCTCCCGCCGAAGTGCCAGGTGCGTTCGCCCATCGCGGCGAACAGCGGCTCGGCCCGGTCCAGCAGTTCGGGCGCGCCCGCGACCAGGATGTTCAACCGCCCCGCCGCCGCGACCGGGGGCCTGCCGAGTACGGGCGCGGCCACGTAGCCGATGCCGTGCTCGGCGTGCAGCGCCTCGGCCCGCTCGGCGAGGGCGAGCGAGACGGTGGCCATGTTGACGTGCAGGGTCGCCGTGGCGCCGGCCAGCAGCGCCGGGTCGAGCAGCAGCTGTTCGACCGCCGTGTCGTTGGCCAGCATGGAGACCACCGTGTCGGCGGCGAACACCTCGGCGAGCGAGTCGGCCGCCTCCGCGCCCTCGGCCACCATGGCGGCCACCGGCTCGGGCGAGCGGTTCCAGACCCGTACGGTGTGGCCGGCCCGCAGCAGGCTGCCGGCCATGCCCCGTCCCATCGCGCCCAGTCCCACGAAGCCGATCGTCTGCCCGGTCATCCGCGCACTCTCCTCGCTCCTCGCCGTCACCGCCCGTACGCGACCGAACTGTATGTCAGGAGCGGGCGACCCGATCCGAGGCCACGCGGCCCGGCTCACGCACAGGCGCGGGCCGGCCTGCGGGTACGGTCGGCGACGGCGCCGCGCTCCAGCCCGGCGACCACCCGGCCGCGCAGCAGCTCGTACTGGGCCTGGAGCCGGCCGGGGCGGGCCGGGCGGGCGACCGGGCGGCCGGGGCCGACCAGCTCGTCCGGCCCGAACTGCTCACGGGTGAGGTCGATCTCAAAACCGGTGGCGAAGCGGTTCCACCAGTGGAGGTCCGTCCGCACGCCGTCGACGTACACCTCGCCCATCATGAGCTCGCCGCCGAGCAGGTCGTGCACCACCATCGCCGTCACCCCGCACTGGCCGCGGGCGGGGTTGTCGGGACGCCAGTGGGCCAGATCCTCGGGCGCACAGGTGTCCACGCCCCAGGAGGAGCGGATCGCACGTTCGATGTCGTTGAGGGTCCACGCCGTCATACCGGGAAGCCTGCCACGCGGCACTGACAGCGGCAGCGGCTTTTCGAAGGGTCATCCCGTGTTCTGCGGCGACCCCTCCGGCGTTCACCCGAACGAGGCAAAGG